>JBKOUH010000126.1:0-7096 GCA_046723285.1 Pseudomonadota bacterium | reverse complement strand
GCGTGCGGCGCCGCGCGTCACGCCGGCGGCGCGGCGCGCCGTTCGCCCTCGATCGCCGCCAGGCCCTTGGCGGCTTCGGTCTTGAGCTCTTCCCAGATCGTGCCGAGATAGGCGGCGAAGCTCTGGCTCGCGATCACGTTGGTGCCGCGCGGTCGCGGCAGCGCGATCTCGACCGTGCGCTTGATTCGGCCGGGGCGGAACGACATCACCAGCACGCGGTCCGAGAGCTGAACGGCCTCGGAGAGATTGTGGGTGATGAGCAGCGTCGTCTGCTTCAACGCCTGGCAGATCTCGATGAGCTTCTCGCCCAACAGCATGCGCGTCTGCTCGTCGAGCGCGGCGAAGGGCTCATCCATCAGCAGGATGCGCGGCTCGGCGCAAAGCGTGCGTGCGAGCGCCGTCCTCTGCCGCATGCCGCCCGAAAGCTCGGCCGGATACCGCTGCTCGAAGCCGTCGAGGCCGACCAGGCGCACGAAGCGCATCGCCTTCTCCTCGCGCTCGCGCCGCCCCATGCCCGCCACTTCGAACGGAAACGCCACGTTCTCGACGACGGTGCGCCAGGGGAACGTCGATTCCTCCTGGAACACCATGCCGATGTCGCGGTGCGAGCCCTGGATGGGCTTGCCGTCGACGAGCACGCGGCCGCCATCGGCGGTCTCGAGCCCGCCGATGATGTTGAAGAGCGTGGACTTCCCGCAGCCCGAGGGGCCGATCACGGCGACGAATTCGCCTGGGCGCACCTCGATATTCGTCTCCGCCAGCGCCTCCACCGTGCCGCTCGCGGTGACGAACCGCTTTGCGACCCCCTCGACCCGCAGGATTGGCGCACTCATGGCCGGGGCGACCGTAGCGCAACTTCTATTTCTTCTCCGCCTTGGCCATCGCGGCGGCGGTGGCGGCGTCGTAGCCGGGGGCGACGCGGATATCGAGCACGCAGACCTGGCCCTGCTCGACCGCGCGGATGCCCTCGGCGATCGCGGCTTCGAGCGTCGCCGGCTCGGAGACGGGGCCGATGCCGCGGCAGCCTTGCGCCCGCGCCATCTCGGCGAGATCGATCTCGGGGTCGCCGATGCGCTGGCCGATCCAGCGGTTCTCCACCGGCCGCGTGCGGGTGCGCGCCACGCGCTCCTGGTGGATCTCGTCGTTGAAGAAGGAGCGGTTGTTGACGACGAGGATCAGCAGCGGAATCTTGTAGTGCGCGGCGGTCCAGAGCGCCTGCACGTTCATGAGATAGTCGCCGTCGCCCATGATCGCGACCGGCAAGCGCCCCGAGCCGCGCAGTGCCAGCGCGGCGCCCACCGCCATGCCGGGCCCGGAGCCGATGCCGGCGCCGCCGTCGAAGCCGATGTAGTCGTGCGGCCCGCGGAATTGCCACATCTGACCGCCCCAGGAGAGCGGCGTACGGAGCAGCGTCACCGCGCGATTGCCGGCGGCGGCGCGCAGGCGCCGCGCCACCATCGCGACGTCGATGATCCGTCCGTCGGCGGCCAGCGGCGCGGGCGGGGCTTTGGCGGCGGGCAGCGCGCGCGGCGCGCGCTTGCCGATCGCGGCCAGCAGCGCGCGCACGACGATGTCGGGCTCGTTCAGGAAATAAAGGTCGGCCGGCGGCAGGCCCATATGGTCCTTGCTCCAGCCGTGATGCACGTGCTGGTCGATCGAAACCTGGATCACCTTGGCCGGAATCGCGTCGCCGCCGAACGCGGTGCGCAGCGTGCCGGCGAGATCGATCCAATCGAGCGACAGGATCACGTCGGCGGCTTTGATCGCCTCGCTCATCTCCGGCGTGTTGAACGTGCTCGGTGCCGCCGCATGCAGCGGATGATCGGTCGGGAAGCCGGCCGGCGACTTGATGTCGGTGAGGACGCGCATGCCGAGCGCCTCGGCGAGCGCAATACGCGCGCGCCACGACTCTTCGCTGCCGACGGCGCCGCCGGCGACGCGGCCCACCATCATCAGCGGCGACTTGGCATGGGTGAGAAGCTCCGCCGCGCGCGCGAGCAGCGCCGGATCGGGCGAAGCGGGCGCGGGTGAGCGATAGCGCGCCAAGTCGAGCTTCGGCAGCGGCGCGTCGAGCTTCGATTCCTGCAGCAGCACGTCGAGATTGATGTAGACCGGGCCCATCGGCGGCGTGGTCGCAATCTGCACGGCCTTCAAGATCGATTCGCGCGCGGCGGCCACCGAGGCCGGTTGGTCGTCGTACTTCAGGAAATTGCGGATCAGCGCGCCCTGGTCCTGCGAGGTGTGGATCCACTCGATCCAGGGCCGGCGCTTGGCGGCGTCGAAATGGCCGGTGGCGCCGATCAGCAGCAGCGGAATGCGGTCGCACCAGGCGTCGAACACGGCCATGCTCGCATGCATGAGGCCGACATTGCTGTGGACGGCGGCGGCCATCGGCTTCCCGGTCACCTTGGCCCAGCCATGCGCGAGCGCCACCGCCGTTTCCTCGTGCAGGCACAGCAGCATCTGCGGCGTCTCGTTGCCGAGATAGTTGACGAGGCTGTCGTGGAGGCCGCGGAAGCTGGCGCCCGGATTGAGCGCGATCCAGGGAATGCCGAGGTCGCGGAGCGTCTGTGCCACCGCATCGCTGCCCCAGAGCGAGGGCGGGGCGCCGGCGCCGATCGGCCGCTCGATGCCGCTACCGGCCGCGACCGGTTCGTTGCGATCCATGCTGTCCTCCCTGGGGCGAGCGGGCGGGACGATAGCGGAGCGCCGCCAGTGGGAAAAGCGAAAGGACGGGGACCCCTGCTTGCGGCGCCGCCGTGAATCCCGGTAACTAGCGCCATGACCTGGTCGATCGTCGCGCGGGATCCCGCGACGGGCGCGTTCGGCGTCGCCGTCGCGACCAAGTTCTTCGCCGTGGGGGCGCTGTGCCCGCATGCGTCGGGCGCGGGCGCGTTGGCGACGCAGGCGCTCATCAATCCCACGTTCGGACCGCGCGGCTTGCGGCTGCTGGCCGAAGGCATCGGCGCGCCGCATGTGGTGGCGGCCTTGATCGATAGCGACGCAGGGCGCGACAGCCGCCAGCTCCACATCATGGACCGCGACGGCCGCATGGCGGCCTATACGGGCAAGGGCTGCATCGATTGGTGCGGGCACAAGATCGCCGCCGATCATTCGGTCGCCGGCAACATGCTGGCGGGGCCGCGCGTGGTCGAGGATACGTCGGCGGCCTACACGGCCAATGCGCGCCTGCCGTTTCCGCGCCGCCTCATCGCGGCGATGCAGGCGGGCGAGGCCGCGGGCGGCGACAAGCGCGGCAAGCAGTCGGCGGCGCTCATCATCGCGGGCGAGGAAGAGTGGCCGCTGCTCGATCTCCGCATCGACGATCACGCCGATCCGTTGGCCGAGCTCGAGCGCTTGGAGCGCGTGAGCCGCGAGCGCTACGTGCATTTCCGCCAGTTCCTGCCGACCCGCGCCAATCCCGCCGGCATCTACGACCGCGCCGAGATCGATGCCGGTATAAATGCCGCGCTTGCGGCCGCAGCGGCCGAAGAAGCCAAGCGCTGATGGCGGCACTGCTCGAAGTCTCGGACCTCTCCGTCACCTTTTCGAGCGAGGAGGGGAAGATCCGCGCGGTCGAGCAGGTGAGCTTCACGCTCGCGAAGAACCAGACGCTCTGCGTCGTCGGCGAATCGGGCTGCGGCAAGAGCGTCACAGCGCTCGCGATCATGGGCCTCTTGCCGGCGAAAACGGCCGCGCGCACCGGCAGCGTGCGCTTCGACGGCGACGAGCTGACCGGGCGCGACCAATCGGCGCTCAACGAGCTGCGCGGCGCGCGCCTCGCGATGATCTTCCAGGAGCCGATGACGTCGCTGAACCCCGCCTTCACGGTCGGCGACCAGATCGCCGAGGCGATCCTGCGTCACCGCGGCGGCGCCCGCGCCGAGGCGAACAAGCGCGGCGTCGAGATGCTGCGCCGCGTGCGCATCCCGGCGCCCGAGCGGCGCTTTTCCGACTATCCGCACACGCTTTCGGGCGGCATGCGCCAGCGCGTGATGATCGCGATGGCGCTCGCGTGCGATCCCGAGCTTTTGATCGCCGACGAGCCGACGACGGCGCTCGATGTCACGATCCAGGCGCAGGTGCTCGACCTGATGCGGAAACTCCGCGCCGAAACCGGGGCCGCGATCATGCTGATCACGCACGATTTGGGGGTCGTCGCCGAAATGGCCGACCGCGTGATCGTGATGTATGCGGGCCAGATCGTCGAGGAAGCGCCGGTCGGCGTGCTGTTCAGCCGGCCCGAGCACCCCTACACCGTGGGCCTCTTGGGCTCGATCCCGCGCCTCGACAAGAAGCGCGGGCGCCTTCCGGCGATCGAGGGCACGGTGCCGAGCCCGCTGGCGATGCCGAAGGGCTGCCGCTTCGCGCCGCGCTGCCCGTTCGCCGACAACCGCTGCCGCAGCGAAGCCCCGCCGCTGAAGCCGGTGACGCCGGATCACCTGGCGCGCTGCTGGAAGAGCCCGCTGGAGCGGCTCGTCGCATGACCGTGCTCCTCGCCGCCGAGAACCTCGTCAAGCACTTCCCGGCGCGGCCCGACGTGTTCGGCAACCCGCGCGCGTGGGTCAAAGCCGTCGACGGCGTGTCGTTTAGCCTGGACGCGGGCGAGACGTTGGCGCTGGTCGGCGAAAGCGGCTGCGGGAAGTCGACGGTCGGGCGCCTCGTGCTGCGCCTGCTCGAGCCAACGGCGGGCCGCGTGCATTTCGAGGGCCGCGACATCCACGCGCTCCGGCCGCGCGAGATGCGCCGCCTGCGCCGGCACATGCAGATCATCTTCCAGGACCCCTATGCCTCGCTGAACCCGCGCATGACGGTCGGGCAGATGATCGCCGAGCCCCTGGCCCTCCACGACATCGTGCCGGCCGGCGCGCGCGCCGGGCGCGTGCGCGATATCCTGCGCCGCGTGGGTCTCCGCCCCGAGCACGCCGAGCGCTATCCGCACGAATTCTCGGGCGGCCAGCGCCAGCGCATCGGCATCGCGCGGGCGCTCGCCGTCGAGCCGAAGCTCATCGTCTGCGACGAGCCGGTCTCGGCGCTCGACGTCTCGATCCAGGCGCAGGTGGTGAACCTCCTCGCCGATCTCCAGCGCGAGTTCGGCATCGCCTACATCTTCATCGCGCACGATCTCGCCGTGGTGCGCCACATCGCGACGCGAGTGGCGGTCATGTATCTCGGGCACATCATCGAGCTGGCCGAGACGGCCTCGCTCTTCGCCGAGCCGCGCCACCCCTACACTCAGGCGCTGCTCTCGGCGGTGCCGGTGCCCGATCCGGCGGCGCGACGGAAGCGCATCATCCTCGAAGGCGACGTGCCGAGTCCGATGGCGCCGCCACCCGGCTGCCGCTTCCACACCCGCTGCCCGCATGTGCGCGAGCGCTGCCGCGCAGAGATTCCGGCGCTCATCGCCGACGCCAAGGGCCGCACCGCCGCCTGCCATTTCTGGCGCGAGTTGAGCGCCCCCGACGTCACTCCGGTGCGCGTCACCGACGACGCCGTGCTGACGAAATTGCAGGCGGCGTTTGCCGCCGGTCGCGCGGCGGCGACCTCGTAGGGACCCCGGGACCGCCGTGCGAGACGGCCAACCGCCGGTTTCGACGCCGTAACGGGGGCATAGGGGAATACCCCGCCCTATCGCGTGTTCGCGAATCCGGATAGCATCGGCCTTATTCGGACATCGAGGAGGGATCAATGTTCGCACCGCGTCTCGTGCTGGCCGCAGCATTGAGTGCTGCGCTGGCTTCTCCACTTATGAGCGGCACCGCCGCCGCCGAAACCACCTTGAGGGTCGGGCTCGCCGAAGACCCCGATATCCTCGACCCCACCTTGGCGCGCAGCTATGTCGGCCGCATCGTGTTCGCGGCGATCTGCGACAAGCTCTTCGACATCGACGAGAACTTGAAGATCGTGCCGCAGCTCGCCACGAGCTACGAGGTTTCGTCCGACGGCAAGGAAGTGCTGATCAAGCTTCGGCCGGGCGTGCTCTTCCACGACGGCGAGAAGCTTGATGCCGAAGCGGCGAAGTTCTCGCTCGAGCGCCATCTCACGATGAAGGGCTCGTTTCGCCGCGGCGAAATCTCCCCGATCGACAAGATCGAGGTGGTCGACCCGCTCGCGATCAAGCTCGTGCTGAAGGCACCCTATTCGCCGCTCGTCGCCCAGCTGACCGACCGCTCGGGCATGATGGTGTCGCCCAAGGCGGCCAGGGAGATGGGCGACAAGTTCGGCACGCACCCGGTTTGCGCCGGCCCCTACAAGTTCGTCGAGCGCGTGGCGCAGCAGCGCATCGTCGTCGAGAAGTTTGCGAATTATTGGGACAAGGCCAACGTCCACATCGACAAGATCGTCTACCAGGCGATCGAGGACGCGACCGTCCGGCTCGCCAATCTCCGCTCGGGCAATCTCGACATCATCGAGCGCATGCTGGCGACGGATCTCGATTCGGTGAAGAAGGACGGCAAGCTGAAGCTCGCGAGCGGACTCGAGCTCGGCTACGTCGGCATCACGATGAACCTCTTGAACGGCGACCGCTCGAAGACGCCGTTCCTCCAGAACGCCAAGGTGCGCCAGGCCTTCGATCTCGCGATCGACCGCCAGGCGATCGTTCAGGTGGTGTTCGCCGGCGAGTTCGTGGCCGGCAACCAGTGGGTCTCGCCGAAGAACCCGATGTATGCGCAGAACATGCCGATGCCGAAGCGCGACGTGGCCGCCGCCAAGAAGCTCCTCGCCGAATCCGGCGTGAAGCTGCCGGTCACGGTCGAGATGATGGTGCCCAATGCCGCCGACAGCCGGCAGGTCGCCGAAGTGATCCAGTCGATGGTGAAGGAGGTCGGGATCGAGGTGAAGATCCGCGTCACCGAATTCGCCACCGCGCTCACGGCGGCCAACAAGGGCGATTTCGAAACCTTCTTGATTGGCTGGAGCGGGCGCCCCGATCCCGACGGCAATCTCTTCGGCTTCATCGCCTGCAAGGCGCCGTTCAACGACGGCCACTATTGCGATGCCGAGGTCGAGAAGCTGCTCGCCCAGCAGCGCAGCGTGAACGATCCGGCCGCGCGCAAGAAGATCTTCGAACAGATCGCCGCGAAGACCCTCAAAG
>JBKOUH010000079.1:0-4259 GCA_046723285.1 Pseudomonadota bacterium | reverse complement strand
CCCTCGCGCGGATCGGCGACGCAGTAGCGCGGCGTGCAATCGGTCGCGATCGCCAGCGCCTTCTCGGTGCCGGCGATGCGCACGACGGCCGCATCGCCGCCCGGACGCTCGACGGTCTGGCCGCGCACGAGATGGTCGTATTGCTCCCAGATCCAGCGCTTGCTCGCGAAATTGGGTCCGCCGATCAGCTTCATCAGCGCCTCGGCCGGACTCATCGGCGGCTGCAACGCGCGCGCGTCGATGACGGGGCGCTTCGGCGACGGCTCCGAGGGCCGATCGTAAAGCGGCGACTTGGCGACCAACGGATCGACCGGGATATCGGCCTCGACCTTGCCGCCGCGCGTGACGACGAGCCGGCCGGTGTCGGTGAGGCGTCCGATGATCGAGAAATCGAGCTCCCATTTCTCGAAGATCCGGCGCGCGGCCTCTTCGCGTCCCGGCTTCAGGACCATCAGCATGCGCTCCTGGCTCTCTGAGAGCATGACCTCGTAGGCGGTCATGCCGGTCTCGCGCATCGGGACCTTGTCGATGTCGAGCTCGATGCCGAGACCGCCCTTGCTCGCCATCTCGACCGAGGACGAGGTGAGGCCGGCCGCGCCCATATCCTGGATCGACACGATGGCGTCGGTCGCCATCAGCTCGAGGCAGGCTTCGAGCAGCAGCTTCTCGGTGAAGGGGTCGCCCACCTGCACGGTCGGGCGCTTCTCCTCGGATTTATCGTCGAACTCGGCCGAAGCCATCGTGGCGCCGTGGATGCCGTCGCGGCCGGTCTTGGAGCCGACATAGACGACCGGGTTCCCGATGCCGGCGGCCTTCGCATAGAAGATGCGGTCGGCCGGCGCGATACCGACCGTCATCGCGTTGACGAGGATGTTGCCATTGTAGGAGGCGTGGAATTCCGTCTCGCCGCCCACGGTCGGAATGCCCATGCAATTGCCGTAGCCGCCGATGCCGGAGACGACGCCGGCGACGAGGTGCTTCGTTTTGGGATGCACGGGCTCGCCGAAGCGCAGCGCATCCATGATCGCGATCGGGCGCGCGCCCATCGTGAACACGTCGCGCAGGATGCCGCCGACGCCGGTGGCGGCACCCTGATAGGGCTCGATGAAGGACGGGTGATTGTGGCTCTCGATCTTGAACACGCAGGCGAGGCCGCCGCCGATGTCGATCACGCCCGCGTTCTCGCCCGGCCCCTGGATCACCCAGGGCGCCTTGGTCGGCAGCTTCCTCAGATGAATGCGCGAAGACTTATAGGAGCAGTGCTCGGACCACATCACCGAGAAGATGCCGAGCTCGGTCCGGCTCGGCGCGCGGCCCATGATCTCGAGAAGCGTCTTCCATTCGTCGCCCTTGAGGCCGTGTTCCGCGGCGAGAGCGGCGTCGACCGCGGGCGTTCGTTCCGGCTTGTTCATACGGCAGGTCTAAGCGGATGAGCGGCGGCGGAGCAACGGATAGAGGATCGCGCCGACCGCGAGGCCGGCGAGGTGCGCGTACCAGGCGATGTCCGGCTCCCAATCGAACGTAATCGCGGCGATGTGGAGCGCCACCAGCGCGATGACCGCGATCCAGAGCGGCATCGGGAAGATCACGAAGATCACCGGCATGCGCGGCGCCGCGATCGCCGCCGCGCCGACCACGCCGGCGATGGCGCCGCTGGCGCCGATCAGGAGAATGTTCGCCTGATCGTTGACGAGTCCGTGCGCGAAGGCGGCGAGAGCGCCGGCGACGAGGTAAAGCAGCACGAAGCGAATCGAGCCCATCGCCGGCTCGAGGCCGCGGCCGAACGACCACAGCACGATCATGTTGACGATGAGGTGCACCCAGCTGCCGTGCAGGAACATATGGGTGACGAGGCCGAAATAGCCGGCCCTGTTCCCCTCGGCGACCCGCGACGGCAGGTAGCCGTAATCTTCGACCAGCACGCGGCTCGTGCCGGTCGCCTCGCCATAGGCGAAGACGGCGATGCAGATCGCCATGATGAGATAGGTGGCCGTCGGCGGCGCCAGGCGCACCGGCGGCGGCGTTTCGGGATTGCGGCTCCGCCCGCGCCAATTCGGCTTGTCCGGCCATCGGCTCCGCGGGTGCCTTTCGTCTCGGGGGCCTCGGTCGACGACGCTCATGGGTTTTGCCTTAGGCGAGGGCGGCGGCGATGCCGTCGAACAGCGGCCGGCCGTCCGCGCCGCCCATCGCGACATCGATGGCATTCTCGGGATGCGGCATCATCCCGAGCACGGTCTTGGTCTCGTTGTAGATGCCGGCGATGGCGCGGATCGAGCCGTTGGGATTGTCGTTGGCCGCACCCGCAGGACCGCAATAGCGGAAAGCGACGCGCCCCTCGCCTTCGAGCCGGTTCAGCGTCTCCTCGTCGGCGAAGTAATTGCCGTCGCCATGCGCCACCGGCACGCGGATCACCTGCCCCACCTCGTAGCGGTTGGTGAAGAGCGTCTGGCTGTTCTCGACCTTCAAATGCACGTCGCGGCAGACGAACTTTAGGCTCGCATTGCGCATGAGGGCGCCCGGCAGGAGCCCCGCCTCGGTCAGCACCTGGAAGCCGTTGCAGACGCCGAGCACCGGCGTGCCCTTCTGCGCGCGCTCGACGATGGCGCGCATGATCGGCGAATGCGCGGCCATGGCGCCGCAGCGGAGATAGTCGCCATGCGCGAAGCCGCCGGGCAGCACGATGAGATCGGCTTTCGGCAGTTCGCTGTCGCCGTGCCAGACGATCTCGGGCTTGCGACCGCTCGCGGCCTCGAGCGCCGCCGCCATGTCGTTCTCGCGGTTGCTGCCGGGGAAAAGGACGATCGCGGCTTTCATGCGGGGCGCGCGCTCCGTTTCATGTGGTCGAGCCGTGCCGACACCGCGCCGTAGGTGGCGACGCAATAGGGCACGCAATACGTAAGGGCGATCTTCCACGTCACCAAGTGGGCGCCGGCGACCAAAGCGTCGCCCTGGTTGATGACATTGAGCAGCGTGCCCACGATCGCGGCGAGGATGAGGGAACGGCGGACGATGCCGCGCTCGAAGACGATGGCGCCGAGGCTGGGGCGATGGATGCCCTCGACGCTCACGAGCGAGCGAGGGCCCTTTCGCCCTCGACCTCGACCGAATAGTTCTCGATGATCATGTTGGCGAGCAGCTTCTCGCACATCGCCGAGACGCGCGCCTTGGCTTCGGCCGGATCGGTGTCGGCGAGCTTCAGCTCGATGTACTTGCCCTTCCGCACTTCGTCGACGCCGCCGAAGCCGAGATGCGAGAGCGCATTCTGGATCGCCTTCCCCTGCGGATCGAGCACGCCGTTCTTCAAGGTGATGTGGACTTTGGCTTTCAAGACGAGGTCCCCGTTTTCACGGCTCAATGCATGCTCGTGCCGCCCTTGATGTCCTGCACGTTCGCTTCGGGCAGGATGCCGAGCCGGCGCGCCACTTCCTGGTAGGCCTCCTCGACGCCGCCCAAATCGCGGCGGAAGCGGTCCTTGTCCATCTTCTCGTTGGTCTTGAGATCCCAAAGCCGGCACGAATCGGGCGAGATCTCGTCGGCCAAGACGATGCGCATCATGTCCTGATCGTCGTAGAGGCGGCCGAACTCGATCTTGAAATCGATGAGCCGGATGCCGACGCCGAGGAACAGCCCGACCATGAAGTCGTTGATGCGGAGCGCCAGCGCCATGATGTCGTCGAGGTCTTGCGTCGAGGCCCAGCCGAACGCCGTGATGTGCTCTTCGGAGACCATCGGGTCGCCGAGCTTGTCGTTCTTGTAGTAGAACTCGATGATCGAGCGCGGCAGCGCCGTGCCTTCCTCGAGGCCCAGGCGCTGCGCGAGCGAGCCCGCCACGACGTTCCTGACCACCACCTCGAGCGGGATGATCTCGACCTGCTTGATCAGCTGCTCGCGCATGTTGAGCCGGCGCACGAAATGGGTCGGCACGCCGATCTCGCCGAGCTTGGTCATGATGTATTCGGAGATGCGGTTGTTGAGCACCCCCTTGCCGGTGATGGTGCCGCGCTTCTGATTGTTGAACGCGGTGGCGTCGTCCTTGAAATACTGGACGATGGTGCCCGGCTCCGGCCCCTCGAACAGGATCTTGGCCTTGCCTTCGTAGATGCGTCTGCGTCTGCTCATGTCGCGCTCATCAGGAATGCGGGCGCTGCCGACGCCGAAGACGGATGCGCCGCGGGCGAGCCGCGGCGGCATGCGGCGAGAGGCCGCTCGACGGAGTGCCAGTCTATATCAGGCGCGCCGGGCGGAAACAATCTGAGCGC
>JBKOUH010000197.1:0-2957 GCA_046723285.1 Pseudomonadota bacterium | reverse complement strand
GTGGAAGATCGAGGCGGCGAGCACCGCGCTCGCGTGGCCGTCGGTAATCCCCGCGACCAGATGGTCGAGCGTGCCGACGCCACCGGAGGCGATCACCGGCACCCGTACCGCATCAGCCACCGTACGCGTAAGCGGAATGTCGAAGCCGAGCTTGGTGCCGTCGCGGTCCATCGACGTGAGCAGGATCTCGCCAGCGCCATACTCGGCCATGCGCTTCGCCCAGCCGACGGCCTCGATGCCGGTCGGATTGCGGCCGCCATGGGTGAAGACTTCGAAGCGTCCCTCCCCCGCGCGCTTCGCGTCGACGGCGACGACGATGCACTGGCTACCGAACTTCTCGGCCGCTTCCTTGACGAATTCGGGCCGCTTCACCGCCGCGGTGTTGACCGAAACCTTGTCGGTGCCGGCTAGCAGCAGCTTCCGGATATCCTCGATCGTGCGCACGCCGCCGCCGGTCGTGAGCGGCATGAAGCATTGATCGGCGGTGCGCGCGACAACGTCGAGGATCGTGTCGCGGTTCTCGTGGCTGGCGGTGATGTCGAGAAACGTCAGCTCGTCGGCCCCCTCGCGGTCGTAGACCTTGGCCTGTTCGACGGGATCGCCGGCGTCGACAAGATTGACGAAGTTGACGCCCTTGACGACGCGGCCGTCCTTCACGTCGAGGCAGGGGATGATGCGGACTTTGAGCGTCATGCCGCCACCTCGAGCGCGGCCTCGGGGTCGATGCGGCCATCGTAGAGCGCGCGGCCGATGACGACGCCGGCGATCTTGCCGTCGGCCTTCAGCGCCTCGACATCGGCGATGCCGGCGACGCCGCCCGAGGCGATCACCGGAATTTTGGTGGCGCGCGCCAGCGCCGCCGTGGCGGCGACATTCACGCCTTGCAACGCGCCGTCGCGGTCGATGTCGGTATAGATGATCGCGGCCACGCCTGCATCGGCGAAGGCGCGTGCGAGATCGAGCGCGGTCGTCTCCGAGGTCTTGACCCAGCCCTCGGTCGCGACCTTGCCGCCGCGCGCGTCGATGCCGACCGCGATGCGGCCCGGGAAGCGCTTGCACGCCTCGTTCACCAGCGCCGGATTCGAGAGCGCCACGGTGCCGAGGATCACGCGACGGATGCCCTTTCCAAGCCAATCCTCGATGCGCGCCATGTCGCGGATGCCGCCGCCGAGCTGCGCCGGGATCTTGATCGCGCGCAGGATCGCCTCGACGGCGGCGCCGTTGACCGGCTTGCCCTCGATCGCGCCGTTGAGATCGACGAGATGCAGCCAGCGGAATCCCGCCGCCGCCCAGCGCCGCGCCTGATCGGCGGGATCGGCGTTGAACACGGTGGCCGCGGTCATTTCGCCGCGCAGCAGCCGCACGCATTTGCCGTCCTTCAGGTCGATGGCGGGATAGACGATCACGGCCGCCACGCGAGGAAATTGCCGATCAGCGCGAGGCCCGTCGCCTGGCTCTTTTCGACGTGGAATTGGGTGCCGACCATGTTGTCGCGGCCGACGATGGCCGCAAATTGACCGCCATAGTCGCATGACGCCAGCACGTGACGCGGGTCGGCGCAGCGGACGACATAGGAGTGCACGAAATAGGCGTGGCAGCCCGGCACCAAGCCCTTCAAGACCGGGTGTGGCGCGAGATCGAAGAGCTCGTTCCAGCCCATATGCGGGATCTTGAGCGCCTTGTCGGCAGGCGTCATCGCGACGCAATCGCCGGGCAGCCAGCCCAAGCCCTGATGCACGCCGTGCTCGAGGCCGCGCTCGGCCATCAGCTGCATGCCGACGCAAATGCCGAGAAACGGCCGGCCCTTGCGGATAACGCTTTCCTCGAGCGCCTCGATCATGCCCGGCACGGCGGCGAGGCCGCGCTTGCAGTCGCCGAAGGCGCCCTGCCCCGGCAACACGATGCGCTTGGCCGCGCGCACATCCGCGGCGCGGCCGCTGATCTTCACGTCGAGCTTCAAGCCGCGGTCGCGCGCCGCCCGCTCGCACGCCTTGGCCGCGGAGCGCAGGTTTCCCGAGCCGTAATCGACGACTACGACCGACATGACGCGCCACTCAATTCGAAGTTAGCGCCAGGCCGGCTGGGCCATGGCGGGATGATGCTCGAAGAAGCGGCGCTCGGCCGCGGCGAGGCCCTCGGCGGCCACGATCTCGGCCAGCGCGTAGCCGCTGAGATGCAGGCTCCAGCGGCGCAAATCCTCAGCGATGAAGCCGACGACGATATGCCAGGCGAGCGTCGTCCAGAGCTGGCTCGCCGAATCGAGATCGATCGCCTCATGGATGAGCGCGATCGCGACATCGCCGGCGAAGAGGATCGCAGCCGCGATCCAGAGCCGGTTCACCAGCGCCCAAATCCAGGTGAAGAAGAACGCGGCCCAGTTGAAGCCCTCGCGCACAAAGACGGCGCCCAGATCCGGCGTGAACAGCGGATCGGCCGTCTTGCGCAAGAAAACCGTGTAGATGCGCATGGTCAGAGGCTCTTCCCAAGCGTGCCCTTGGTCGATGGCACTTCACCGAGCTTCCTGGGATCGAGCTCGAGCGCCTGGCGCAGCGCGCGGGCCACGCCCTTGTAGCAGCTCTCGACGATGTGGTGGTTGTTCTCGCCGTAGATGTTCTCGACGTGGAGCGTGAGGCCCGCGCTCTGCGCGAAGGCCTGGAACCACTCCTTGAACAGCTCGGTGTCCATCTCGCCCAATTTGGCGCGCGAGAACGCAACCTTCCAGATGAGGTAGGGCCGGTTCGAGGCGTCGAGCGCCACGCGCGTCAGCGTCTCGTCCATCGGGATCATGGCGTCGCCATAGCGCTTGATGCCGGTGCGGTCGCCCAGCGCCTTGCTGATCGCCTCGCCGATGACGATGCCGGTGTCTTCGGTCGTGTGGTGGAAATCGATGTGGAGGTCGCCCTTGGCCTCCAGCGAAATGTCGACGAGGCTGTGGCGCGAGAGCTGCTCGAGCATGT
>JBKOUH010000242.1:0-10839 GCA_046723285.1 Pseudomonadota bacterium | reverse complement strand
GAATGGGCCGGCGCGAAGATAGTCAGTGCGAAAGGCTCAGTGGTAGAGCCGCTCCCACTCCTTCACTTCTTTCTCGGCTTCTTCCTTGGCCATGCCGTAGCGCTCCTGGATGCGGCCGACGAGTTGGTCGCGCTTTCCCGCGATCACTTGCACGTCGTCGTCGGTCAGCTTGCCCCACTTCTCTCTGAGCTTGCCCGTTGCTTGCTTCCAATTGCCGGCGATCTGATCCCAATTCATCGCGTTGCTCCAATATTGCGTTGAACCATGCATTCTCAACGCATCATCGGCTGCAAGGCTCCGCGCCTTCACGCAAAAAAAGCAAGCGGCGAAAGTGGAACTCCGAAGGTCGAAGCGGCCGCTCAGCGCGCGGTCAGCATTTCGCGCAGATGGAGGTGATACGGCGCAGGCGGGAGTATGCCGCTGAGCGTGAGGCCGAAGAGATTGGCGCCGCGCGCGGACTTGCCGGTTCGCGCTTCGATCAGCTCGATCTCGACGCCGCAGCTCGCTTTCGGCGCGGAGCCGAAGGCGAGCCGCTGGCGCAAATCCGAGATCTGCCGCGCGGCGTCGCTCCGCCCGATCATCCAGCCCGAGACGGCGGATCCGACGATGATCGCCCAGAGCGCCGCGACGGCGCCGATCTTGAGCCACACGATTTTCGACATGGCCAATTCTCGCTGCAACAGGACCGCATAGCGAAGCGCGTGTTGAGCCGATCGTCTTGCGTGCACCAACGCTGGGCGACGCGCGTCGGTTCCCGAGCCCGGCTGCGGCGGCGCGCGAGTCACGCCACAATCGGAACTTCGATCAGGCTGCGGCGTAGATGTCGAAGCGCCCGAGGTTCCGTTTGACCCGGATCCTCGAGGATGGAGCATTGGCCCCGCGGGTTTTACCCCCGCGGGGCCCATTCGCTTTGCACGTGTGCTGGGCGCGCGCATCCTGCGAAGTTCCATCCGAAGCAAGAGATCGTCGGGATCTGTGACCGGGCGCAACGCGAACCTTCAACGCGGGCGGCTCGTTATCGGCGCAATCAAGCCCGAGTTGCGCCATGAAGTTCCTGATGGCTTCGGTAATCGGATTGACGCTCGGCGTATGGCCGGAAGTCGCGCCGGCGACGCTCTCCTGCTATCCGCTGACCGAGATCGAGCGGGCGCTCGACGCGGAATACGGCGAAGTCCGCCATTTCACCGGCAGCGAATCGACCGGCATCGAATACCGGCTTTACGTCAACGCCAAGACCGGCAGCTGGAGCTGGATCGGAATCCCCGCCGGCGCCAAGGTCGGCTGCCTGATTTTCGCCGGGCGCTCCGTCGACGCGCCGCCGCGCATGAATTCACCGGCGCCGGCCGCGCCGCCCGAAGCGCAATTCTAAGCGGTCGTCCGCCGTTGCATTCTTCCCATAGCGAGCCTGCGCCCTCCCTATTCCCCATTCCGGATTCGCGATACATATTTCGCACGGGTGGAGGGTTACATGCGCGCAGTTTTCCTCGCTCTGCTCTTATCGCTGTTCGCTTCGGTGGCGCCGGCGCAAGTCGACGGCCCCGAGGAAGTCGATCTCGAGCTCATTCTCGCCATCGACGTGTCGGGCAGTATCGACGAGGAGGAAGCGGCGCTGCAGCGCCAGGGCTATTTGCGAGCGCTGGTGGATCCGCAAGTGATCGCGGCGGTTTCCGGCGGCCCGAAGCGGAAGATCGGCATCACCTACATCGAATGGGCCGGCTATCACTATCAGCGCGTCGTCGTCGAATGGGCGGCCATCTCCGATAAGGCCAGCGCCGAGGCCTTCGTCGCCAAGCTCAACGCCGTGCCGGTCTCGACCGAGCGCTGGACGTCGATCAGCGGCGCCATCGAATTCGCGATGAAGCGCTTCGAGGTGAGCCCCTATCGCGGCACGCGGCGCGTGATCGACATTTCCGGCGATGGGCGCAACAACAATGGCCGGGATCTCGGCGAGACCCGCGGCGAGGCGCTGGCGAAAGGCATCATCATCAACGGCCTCCCGATCGTGAACGATCGCCCGACCCGCTGGGGCACGCCGCCCGAGCGGGATCTCGACCTCTACTACCGCGACTATGTGATCGGCGGACCGGGCGCCTTCTATATCGTCGCCGACGGCTTCAACGCGTTTGCCAATGCGATCCGCACCAAGCTCGTGCGCGAGATTTCGGGCGCGCCGGGCGACGGCGTCATCCGCGCCGCGGCACCGAAGGCGGCGCCCGCCGACTAACTGGGCGTCCTCGGATCAGACCCGGTTGCGGCCCGGCCGCCAAGACGCTAACCCTCGGCCATGATGCCTGCATTTCTCCGCGCGCGGCGGCGCGTCTGATGCGCCTCGGACTTATTCCGCTGCGCATTCTCCAGGCGCTCGAAGCCGCGCCCATCTGGGCCATTCTGGGCCTGTTCAAGCTGCTGCCGCGCCTTGCGGCGGCAAACTTGGGCGCCGCCGTGGCGCGCAGCGTCGGCCCGCGCCTGCCGATGGCCAAGGTGGCGCGCCGCAACATCGCGATTTGCCTCCCCGAAAAGAGCGAAGCCGAACGCGAGGCGATCCTCGGCGCGATGTGGGACAATCTCGGCCGTCTCGCCGGCGAGTTCACCCATCGCCGCGCGCTCTGGGATGCGAGCCTGATGAAAGCCGTCGAAATCTACGGGCTGGAACGGCTCAAAGCCGCCACGGCGCGCGGGGAATCGGTGCGCCTCGTTTCGGATCGGATTGAAGTCGTCGGCGCCGACCAATTCTTGCGCCTCGTCGACATGAAGAGACCGGCGCTCATCTTCACGGCTCATATGGGCAATTGGGAAGTGCTGCAATGGACGGCGGCGCGCATGGGCCTGAAGTTCGCGGTCATCTACCGCCGTCCAAACAATCCTTTGATCGCGCGCCTGGTCGAAGGCCGCCGCGGCGCAATGGTCGAGTTTCTGCCGAAGGGCCTCCAGGGCGCGTTCGGCGCGGCGCGCGTGCTGGAAAACGGCGGCCGCGTCGCAATGCTCGTGGACGTCAAGGAGAACAAGGGCGCGCCCATCCCGTTCTTCGGCCGGCCGGCGATGACCGGCACGGCGCTGGCGACTCTGGCGCTGCGCTACGATGCGCTCATCGTCGGTACCTGGGCTCAGCGCATCGGAAAGGACAAGTTCCGCATAACAGTCGAGCGGCCGCTCGACATACCGCGGACGGGCGATCAGGAGACCGACGTGCGGACGATCATGTCCGCCGTCAATGCGCGCGTCGAATGCTGGGTGCGCGAGCGGCCCGACCAATGGCTCTGGCTCCACCGGCGCTGGCCGCGCGAGGCGTACGAGGAATAGCCGGCGCGCTATGCCGCGAGCGTGTCGGCGAAGCGAATCGGCTCGCCCGCCGGCGGCCCCAAAAGTCCGCCATCGCGCATCACGATGCGGCCGCGGATGACCGTCGCCTGCGGCCAGCCGGTCACGGTCATCCCGTCGAATGGCGTCCAGCCGCAGCGGCTCGCGATCCATGCATTCTCGATGCGCTGCCGCTTGGCGAGATCGACGATGGTGAGATCGGCGTCGTAGCCAAGCGCGATGCGGCCTTTGCCCGCGATGTTGAAGATGCGCTGCGGCCCGGCGCTGGTGAGATCGACGAAGCGTTCGAGCGTCAGCCGGCCGGCGGCCACGTGGTCGAGCATGATCGGCACCAGCGTCTGCACGCCGGTCATGCCCGAAGGGCTCGCGGGATAGGGCCGCGCCTTTTCCTCGCGCGTGTGCGGCGCGTGATCCGAGCCGATCACGTCGACGATGCCGCCGGCGAGCGCATGCCAGAGCGCGTCGCGGTGACGGGCGTCGCGGATCGGCGGGTTCATCTGCGCCAAGGTGCCGAGACGCTCGTAGCATTCGGGCGCCGTAAGTGTCAGGTGCTGGGGCGTCACCTCGACCGAGGCGATGTCCTTATGCTCGGCGAGCAGAGGCATCTCGCCGGCGGTCGTCACGTGAAGAATGTGCACCGGGCGCCGCGTCTTCCGCGCGAGCGCGAGCGCGCGCTTGGTGGCGCGCACGGCCGATTCCTCGTCGCGCCAGACCGGATGCTGCGCGGGGCCGCCCTCCGGCTTGATCAGCGCGCGGCGCTCCTGCATACGCGGCTCGTCCTCGGCATGGATGGCCACACGGCGGCGCCCGGCGCGGAGCACGATTTCGACGCGCGCATCGTCGGCGACAAGCAGCGAGCCGGTCGAGGCACCCATGAACATCTTGACGCCGCAGCAGCCCGGATTGGTCTCGGCCTGCGCGAGGAGCCCCGCGTTCTCGCCCGTGGCGCCGAGATAGAATGCGTGCTCGCACCAGGCGCGGCCGCGCGCGCGCGCGAGCTTGTCGGCGAGCGCGGCGCCGTCCGCGGTCGGCGGGTTGGTGTTCGGCATCTCGAAGACGCCGGTGACCCCGCCGAGCACGGCGCCCCGCGTGCCGCTTTCGAGATCTTCCTTGTGCTCGCCGCCGGGCTCGCGGAAATGCACCTGCGTGTCGATGACTCCGGGCAGTACGTGAAGGCCGCGCGCGGCGAAACGCTGCTCGGATTTGGCGGCGCGAAGGTCGCCGATGGCCGCGATCTTCCCCTGGCGAATGCCGAGATCGGTTTCGGTCCGGCCGGCGGGCGTGAGGCATGCGCCGCCCTCGACCACGAGATCGAAGGTATCTCTCATGTCTCCCCCGCCGCGACCCGCGCGAACAGCTCGAGATATTGGCGTACCACAGCCTCCTCGGTGAAATTTTTTCGGTAGCTCTCGTAGCCCGCCTCGCCGAATTGGCGCTTGAGCGGCGTCTCGTCGATCACATGGCGGAGCGCATAGGCCAGCGCCTTTGCATCGTCGATCGGCACGAGCAGGCCGTTCATCCCTGTTTCGATGAGCTGGCGCGGCCCCTCGCTCAGGCTGGCGACGACGGGCTTGGCCCGCGCCCAGGCTTCGATCACGACGTTGCCGAGCGGTTCCTTCCGCGATGGAACGACGACGACATCGGCCGCGGCGAACAGCGGCGCCGTCTCCGCCCGCCACGGGAGGAAACGCGTGCGCGACAGCACGTCGAACTCGTGCGCGAGCCCACGCAGGTTTTTTTCCTCCCCGCCATCGCCGGCGAGCCAGAGATAGGCATCGGGCAGATCGACGAGCGCCTTCAGAAGCGTGTCGAATCCCTTGTTGGCGTGGAAACGCCCGAGCGCCAACAGCAGCGGCGCATCAGCCGGCGTCTCGTGCACGGCGCGATCCTCGGGATCGGTGTTGGAGCCGTCGACGAAATTGGGCACGTAGTGGACGCGCTTTTCAGGCCAGCCGCCGTTGCGGATGTAGCGCGCGATGTCTTCCGTGTTGGCGATGAGGTGCTGGCAGGTGCCATAGTATTTGAGATCGTAATAGCCGCCGAGGCGCCCGATATGCACGTAGGGCACCTTGCCCCAAGGCGCCGGCATCGCGTCGGCGGCGCGACTCATGAAGCTCAGCACCACGTCCGGGCGAAATTCCGCGATCAGCCGCGAGAGCGCCGGCCGCGTGCGGAAATCGAGCCAGCCGCCGAAAGCGACTTCACTTACAGCGAGGCCCGCGCCGCGCAGGCGTTCCGCGCGCGCCTGCTCGGTGCGGATCACGGCGCGTTGCTCGATTCCGGCGCGCTGAAACGCCAGGACGAGTCGCTCGAAGAAAGCCTCGGCGCCGCCATGCTTGGCGCCGGCCATCGCGGCCAGGAGGCGCATCACTCGTCCTCGAGCTTGTATTTGAGCCAGGCCAGCATCGGCCAGAGTGCCGCCATCAGCGCGACGAGAAAGCCCCAATAGCCTTCCTTGTAGCCCTTCCGCCGTACGTAGCATTTGAAGAAGCGCGTGAAGAGGCGGCGGAGATTGCGGCCGAAGGTTTCCTTGGTGCCGTTGGCGCGCATGTCGCGGGCGCGCGCGCTGCTGTATCGGTCGAGCCGGCGCAGCATGTCGGAGATGCCGGCATCGACGTAATGGATCATCGGCGTCTTGAGCCAGCGCTTCTCGCCCTTCAACTCGACCACGGGGTGGATGCGCTGATCGCCCCAGCGCTTGGCGCCGCGCGAGAAGAGCCGCGTGGTCGCCGACACGCCCCAGGAGCCGCCCCAGCCGTGGCGCACCAGGCGCTTGCCGATGTAATTGTCGAAAGGAATGAGAAAATGCGCCGGCGCGCTCGCGCTCCGGACCGCGGCGCGGATTTCCTCCGCCAGCGCCGGCGGCACGCGCTCGTCGGCGTCGACCTCGACGATCCAATCGCCGGTGCAGGCATCGAGGCCGGTATTGCGCCGCGCGCCTTCGATCTCCCACGCACCCTCGATCACCTTCCGCGCCAGACGCGCCGCGATCGCCTTGGAACCGTCGGTGCAACGGTCGAGCACGACGACGATCTCGTCGGCGAAACGCAGCGTCTCGAGGCAATCGGCGAGCTGCCGCTCTTCGTTGCGCGCGACGACGAGCGCCGAAAGTCGCGGCTGCCCGTTCACGCCGCACCCAAGCGCGTGCGGCAGCGCGCCAGAAGGTCCTGCGCGGCGGCGGCGACCGTCTCGATCGAAAGCGTCTCCATATGCGTGTCGTGCCGCGTGTAGTCGTATCCGGGCTTGGCCAGGATCTGGTCATAGGAGAGCGCGGTCCGCACCGCCAGCGCGCGTGGGCCCCACGGGCCGTAATGCTCTTCGCGGCTCGGACCGAACAGGCCGAGCGTCGGCGCGCCCATCGCCGCCGACACGTGCATAAGACCGGAATCATTGCCGACGAAAAGGTCGGCGCGGCCAAGGCAGGCGGCGGCGGTCAGCAACTCGAGCTTGCCGGCGAGATCGATGCGGCGCGCCGCCGGCACGGCATCGAGGACCGGCTGTGCGGCCTCGCGCTCGCCCGGTCCGGCGAAAACGGCGATACGCGCGCCGGCGAGCGGGCCGCCCGCGCCCGTCAGGTGTTCGGCGAGCGCCACGAACCGCTCGGCGGGCCACTGCTTTCCGCCCCAGTTCGCGGTCGGCGCCAATGCCAGCACCGGGGCGCCTGGGGGAATGAGGGATTCAGCTGCTTGACGCCGGCTCGGCCCAAGCCAAACCCGCGGATCGAGCGGCGCCGCCGCGCCGACCATCGCCGAGGCTTGCACCACTTTGTGCATGCCCGTGCGCTGATAGCCCATCACGTAGCGGCGCCCGGCGGGCACAAGCCAGGTCACCGCCGAGCGCCGCGTGTCGGCGATCGCCGTCCAGTAGCGGCTGACTGTCTTCCACCAGAGCCGGCGCCAATGCCCGCCGAACGGCCTCTTTTCGAGCAGGATGAGTTCGGCGATCTGCGGGATCTCGGCGTAGAACGGTGCTGCCGCGGGACCGGCCGCCACGGTCAAACGCGCCTTGGGCCAGCGCGCCAGCATCCAGCCGAGCACGCCCGACGACAAGACCGCGTCCCCGATTCGCGTCGGGCCAATGAAGAGAAGGTGCATTCCGGAGGGCTAAATTCCTGATCGGGCAGGGTTATACGCTGTCGGACGAAGCCCTGCCAATCGCGCCCACTGGCACCTAGCGCCGCCTTGCCGGCGGCGCCTCATTGCCCCATATCGGAGCGCCGCCACGCGCAGCAGATTTGTCATGGCCGACGCCTTCTTTCTGTGGCCCGAGGATCGGGGCCTCATCCGCATCGACGGCGCCGATGCCCGTCCGTTTCTCCAGGGCATCGTCTCCAATGACGTCGACAAAGTGTCGTCCGCGCGCGCCATCTACGCGGCGCTGTTAACGCCGCAGGGAAAATATCTCCACGACTTCTTCGTTGCCGAACTCGACGGCGCGCTGATGCTCGATTGCGAGGCGGCACGGCGCGACGATCTCCTGCGCCGCCTAACGCGCTTCAAGCTGCGCTCAAAGGTTTCGCTCGCGCCGGGGCCCGATACGCATGCGGTCGCGCTGATCTACGGAAGCGCGGCGCTCTCGGCGGCCGGTCTCGACGCGGAGCGCGGCGCCGCCAAACCGTTCGCCGGCGGCGTCGTCTACGCGGATCCGCGTCTCAGGGAGATCGGCGCGCGCGCCATTCTGCCCCGCGCTAGTGCGACCGCGGCATTGGCGGCGGCCGGCATCGCGCCCGGTTCTGCCGCGGATTACGAGAGGCTGCGCCTCGAGCTCGGGCTTCCCGATGGAAGCCGCGATCTCGAAATCGAGAAATCGATCCTGCTCGAGAGCGGCTTCGACGAGCTGGCCGGCGTCGACTGGGACAAGGGCTGCTACATGGGGCAGGAGCTGACCGCACGCACACATTACCGGGCCCTGATCAAGAAGCGGCTCGTGCCGGTCCGCATCCAAGGTCCAACGCCGCCGCCGGGAACGCCGATCCTCGCCGGCGGCAGCGAAGTCGGCATCATGCGATCGGCCGGCGACGGTGCGGGACTGGCGCTGCTGAAGATCGAGGCGCTTTCCGGAATCCCGGAACTTTCTGCCGGTGAAGCGCGGATCGCGGTGCGCAAGCCCTTCTGGCTCAAGATTTCTACTTAGCCCCGCCGTGGCGGCGCTAAGATAGAGTTAACCTTGCCACATTAAATTTCGACCGCGTCGACACGGATCCAGGGACCGCGGGGCTAGTATCCTGACCGGGTCTGACCTCGAATTCTCCTTGTGCGCAGCCGCGCATGGGGGCGGGGCAATCGGAGCGCTACGGCGCAATGCTGCGGGACGAGGAAGCCAAGGAAGCGCCGAACGGCGACCGCCAGCGCGGCACCATCGGCAAGCTCCTGCGCAAGCGCATGCGCAACATGGTCGCCGGCACGAGCCAGCCGGCCGTGCCCAATCTTGCCCTGCACGGGGCGCAGGCCGCTTCGCTGCACAAGAACGGCCCGATCTCGCTTCTCGCCAATCTCGTCAACGGGCTGATTCTGGCTTGCGTCCTCTGGGCGGCCGGCATCCAGCGCGAAGCGGTGCTCTCCTGGTACACGCTTCTGATGCTGGTGGTGACGCTCACCTACCTCTTCTGGCGCGGCTACGATCACGCAGTCGCGCGCCATAAGGTCCGCGCATGGCTGAAGCGGTTTGCCGTCGGCAAGACCTTGGCCGGCTTCGTTTGGGCGCTGACCATCGTCTATCTTTACCAGGGGGTCGATACGACGAGCCTCGTCGTGATCGTCTTCCTGCTCGCCGGCATGACCGCCGCAGCCGTGGCCTCATCGGCGGCTTATCGGCCGGCGGTCGTCGGCTTCATCGCGCCGATCCTGGGCGGCCTGGCTTTCTACTTCTTCAGCCGTACATCGTTCTCCGACTGGGCGCTCGGTTTCTTCGCGCTCGTCTACTTCGTCTTCATCAACCGCATCACGCAGAACCTCGAGCAGAACCTCATTCACGAGGTGGCGCTCAAGGACAAGAACCGCGAACTCGTCGAGTCGCTCGAGTACGCGGTCGCCGAGACGCGCGATCGCGAGGAGAAATTCCGCGTCATCGCCGACTATTCGCACAGCTGGGAGTCGTGGTTTTCGGGCGATGGCAAGCTGCTTTGGGTCAATCCCGGCGTCGAGCGCTTGACCGGCTACAACGCCGAAGAGTGCATGAACCAGCGCAGCCATCCGATGGAGATCGTCCACGCGGAGGACCGCGAGAAGGTCGCGCGCGCCATGGCCGCCGCGGGTAAGCAGCCTTCGCTGAAGGAGCTCGAATTCCGGGTCGTCTGCAAGGACAGCTCGGTGCGTTGGGTCGCAGCGGTCTCGCAGCCCGCCGTCGACACGCAAGGGCGCAATGTCGGATTCCGCGCCAGCATACGAGATATCTCCGACCGGAAAGCGTTGCAGCAGCAGCTCGAGCTTCTGGCCTCCACCGATCCGCTCACCGGCGTCGTCAACCGCCGCCGCTTTTTCCACACCGCCGAGGCGGAACTCTATCGCGCCCGCCGTTACGACCGCCCGCTCGTCCTCGCTCTGGTCGACATCGATCACTTCAAGCGCATCAACGACACGCACGGCCACGCGATCGGCGACGATACGCTGAAGACGCTCGCGCACGCCTTCGCCAACCGCCTGCGACGCAGCGACCTGTTCGCGCGGTTCGGCGGCGAGGAATTCGTGTTATTGCTCCCGGAAACGCAGCTCGGCGACGGCCTGCGCCTCTGCGAGCGCCTGCGCCAGATGGTCGAGACCATCAAGCTGCAGGTCCCCGGCAAGAGCGAGCCCTTCGGCTTCACCGTCAGCATCGGCGTCGCCGACCTTCAGCACGAGGGCGATTCACTCAATCAGCTTCTCGCCCGCGCCGATGCCGCGCTTTACAAAGCGAAACGGGACGGTCGCAATCAGGTCGCGTATGGCGCGCCGGTGCAGGCATTCGAAGGCACGCCGCCCGCGCAGCCGGGAGACCGGCGCGCAACCCGTCCGGCGATCCCGCCGCAGCCGGAAGCTGTGGCGGAGAAAGTGGATCTGCCCGAAGCCGGGCAAAACGGCGCCGCGGCGCGCCCCTCGCTCGCAATCGCACCGGCCAGCCCCACGCCTGCCGAAGCCCCGGAATTGCCGCTGCGGTTTGCAAGACCCGGCAATCGCTAGAATTTCTCCGGCAGCCGCGAGCCTCGATTGGAAATTCAAACGAATCAATGAATAAGCGGCGTCAAGTGGCAAAGATTAGAGTTTTGCCAGGGATTATTTGACGGCTGTCGCGGGTTCTCGGCGTGGCCGCGCAGCGTCATCCTCGATCGAGGCAGATCGTGCACCGGCAGCACGATAACGGCCGATATCGCTCCGGTGTCGCAAGGCGCCGAAGGTGCCGCCGGCCTCGGCCTCTCCATCGCCAATGGCCTCGTCGAGGCGCATGGCGGTTCCTTGACCATCGCGAGCAAGGTCGGCGTGGGCACCACGGTTACCCTGCGGTTCCCGCTGGCGCGTCCGGCGCCTTGACGAGCGCGCGGCGCGCCTG
>JBKOUH010000270.1:0-8813 GCA_046723285.1 Pseudomonadota bacterium | reverse complement strand
ACTTGTTGCCGAACATGCGGTCGAGCGCCGTCGGCTGCAGCGGTCCGAACGCCGCCGCGTGGCTCACGCGCCGCCAGAAATTCGCGAGCGCTTTCTTGGCGCCGTCGCGCCCGCCCTCCGAGAGTCCATAAGCGAAGACGGCGGCGTTCATGGCGCCGGCGCTGGTGGCGCTGATGCCGTCGAATCCGAGCTTCTCCTCCTCGAGCAGGCGGTCGAGCACGCCCCAGGTGAAGGCGCCGTGCGCGCCGCCGCCCTGAAGCGCCAAATTGATCGTCGTCACGCCCGCCGCCTTGGCGTGGCTGTGATGCTTGTGTGCGCCGTTTTGCGTTTCCGCGTGCATGGGATTGATCGCGTCCATGGTGTTTCCCCCTGGGGTCTCCATTGTTGCTTTGCTATTGCGCCGTCCAGCCGCCCTCGACGGGCAGGGCAGCGCCGGTGATCGAGGCCGCGCCGTCGCCGGCGAGGAACACGGTGAGCGCGCCGATCTCATCCACCGTGGCGAAGCGCTTGTTGGGCTGTTTGGCGAGCAGCACTTCGCGCACCACGCGCTCGCGCGGCAGGTTGTGCGATTTCGCCTGGTCTTCGATCTGTTGCTCGACCAGCGGCGTCCACACATAGCCGGGGCAGATCGCGTTGACCGTGATGCCGGTGTCGGCGCCGCCGACTTCGGCGACTTCGAGCGCCACGACTTTGGTGAGGCCGACGAGGCCGTGCTTGGCCGCGACGTAGGCGGCCTTGAACGGCGAGGCGACGAGGCCGTGCGCCGAGGCGATGTTGACGATGCGGCCCCAGCCGCGCGCCTTCATGCCCGGCAGCGCGGCCTTGATCGCGTGAAACGCGGCGGAGAGGTTGATCGCGAGGATCGCGTCCCACTTCGCCTCGGGAAAGCTCTCGACCGGCGCCACGTGCTGGATGCCGGCATTGTTGACGAGGATGTCGGCGGCGCCGAATTCGCGCACGGCCTTGGCGACGAGCGCGCGGATCGCGGCCGGGTCGGTCATGTCCGCGCCGTCGTAGCCGACCTTCACCTTGAACTCGCCGGCGAGCGTGTTGCGCGTCTTCTCGACGTCGGCGGCGGCACCGAGCCCGTTCAGCATCACGTTGGCGCCGGCGGCGGCGAGCGCCCGCGCGACGCCGAGGCCGATACCGCTCGTCGAGCCAGTGACGATCGCGCTTTTGCCGACGAGGCCGAGGCGCGTGGCGGTCGCAGCCGGGCGTGCGGCGGCGCGGGGTTCGAACGTGTCCATGGGCGTTTCTCCGCAAGCGTTGTGTCTACGCCGCCGACTATGCGGAGGATCAAGCGCCGCCTCTAATGCCGTGTGTTTATGGTTTCGATAGTACCCCCTCACCCCGGGGCGAGGGGAACTCGTATCGATTTCATACGCAAACGGCATGAGCGAGGCGCCGCCCGTCCGTCCTAGCTTCCCCCAACAAAGAACGGGGGATCGCAGATGGAACGGACAAGAACAGCATGCTCTCGCCCAACGCTTCCGCCGTGCCGCGACTAGAGATGACGCGATCGATCGAGGACTACATCGGGGCCGCGCCGCTCCGCCTCGGCATCATGTGCACGATCGGCCCGCTGCGGTTCATGCCGTTCCTGGCCAAGCTGCGCATGGATTACCCCGGCTTAAGGCTCAGCATCGCCGAGGGCACGCCGGCGCGGCTCGGCGCGATGCTCGATGCGGGCGCGCTCGATCTCGCGGTGCTGGCCGAGCCGGGGCCGCTCGCGCCGCGCTGGCAGGCCCTGCCGCTCTACCGCGAGCGCTTCGTCGTGGCGCTGCCGCCGGGCCACCGCTTGGGCGCGCAGCGCGCCGTGCGCCTCCGCGACATGCACAAGCAGGACTACGTCTCGCGCGCGAGCTGCGAATTCGCGCCCTATATCGACGGGCTGCTGGCCGAGGCCGGCGTCGCCCTGAACGTCGTGTTCGAGAGCGAGCGCGAAGAATGGGTGCAGACCTTGATCGCCGCCGGCGTCGGCATCGCCTGCATGCCCGAGCATTCGCCGCTGCTGCCCGGCTTGACCTTGCGCCCGATGATCGAGCCCGAGGTCGTGCGCGAACTCGCGCTGGTCTCACCCGCCGCCCGCTCACTTCCGCCCGCCGCCGCCACCTTCGCCAAGGCGATCAAGGCCTATGATTGGACGCTGTAGGGATTCACGCGCCTCCGCGTGCTGCAATTTGGCGCTGAGGATCAAGGTCGACTAAGGTAGCTGCAACTGGACGACGTGGGGGCGAAGGGGGCCGGCCATGGAGATGCATCAGATCCGCTACTTCCTCGCGGTCGCGGAGACGCTCAACTTCACCAAGGCGGCCGAGCAGTGCAACGTCACGCAGCCGGCGCTGTCGCGCGCGATCCAGCAGCTCGAATCGGAAGTCGGCGGACTGCTGTTGCGGCGCGAGAGGACCTTGACGCATCTCACTGATTTGGGGCGCCTGATGCGGCCCTATCTCGAGCAGATCCTGCGCCAGGCCGAGGAAGCCAAGCAGCAGGCCCAGGGATTCCTGAAGCTCGACAAGGCCGAGCTGCGCCTCGGCGTCTTGAGCAGCATCGGGCCGCTCAATTTCACGAGCTTCCTCGGCGGCTTCCATCACCGCCATCCCGGCATCCGCCTCATCATCACCGAAGGCTCGCCGCAGCGCCTCGTCGAGATGCTGCAGCAGGGCGAGCTCGAAGTGGCGATCATGGCGCAGCCGGTCGCCTATCCCGAGCGCTTCGACGCCGAGGAGCTTTATAGCGAGCGCTTCATGGTGGCGTTCCCGCCCGGGCACAAATTCGCGAAGCTCCAAGGCATTCGACCCGCCGACATGGACGGCCAGGCCTATGTGCGCCGGCTCTCCTGCGAATACCGCGCCTATATCGCCGAGATGCTCACGAGCAAGGGCGCCAAGTACGAGGTGAGCTATCAGAGCGAGCGTGAGGACTGGGTGCAGACCATGATCATGGCCGGCCTCGGCGTCACCAGCATGCCGGAATTTTCGCCGGTGCTGCCCGGCTTGATGACGCGCCCCTATATCGAGCCCGAGATCAAGCGCACGGTCTCGCTCGTGACGGTCTCGGGCCGCCGCCACAGCCCCGCGCTCGCCGCGTTCGTGAAGGCAGTCAGCACGTTCGAGTGGCCCCACGCCTGACTCGGCGCGCTGCGCGCGCACGGGCTGGCCATTCGGCCTAGCGCGCGAGGCCTAAATCCCGCGCGCGGCGACGTCCGCTATTCTTTGGCTGTTATGAAGCCACGCGGCAAATCGGCGGAGAGGAACATGGCATCCGAAGCGTCTGGGTCCGGCAAGGAGCGGCGGCGTCATCGCAGGCACGCGATGCTGGCGGTGGCGACGCTCAACTACGACAACCGGCTCTTTCCCTGCATCGTGACCAATTTTTCGCGCGGCGGCGCGCGCGTCCAGGTGCTGGAGGAGCAGGCGTTGCCGCGCGGCGATATCGTGCTCGAGGCGACGCGGCTCGGGCTCTTCTCGGCGCGCGTGGTCTGGCAGCGGGGCATTTTCGCCGGCCTCAAATTCGCGATGGAGATCGCCGCCGACTCGTCGGCGCCGAATCCCCACGCCGAACCGGCCGGCGCCGCAGCACCGGCGCGTGCCGTCACCGGCGAGGCCCTGCACCCATAGCCGGCAGCGCCGGAACCTGACATCGGCGGAACGGCGTGGCCGGCGCGCGGAGATGAGTTCGCGCGCCAGCTCCGTTTCACCAGCTTCAACGAATTTCCCGCAGGCCCGCGGCCGCTTCAGCGTTGCGTTTGAAGGCGCGGCGCCCTGCGCGTGCTCTTCGCGCGTCGATCGTTCGTTCGCGCGCGCTAGACCGCCCGCCAAAACGCTTCGTTCGGCGCCGTCCCCTCCGCGTCGGCCGCGAATTCGCGCTTGATGCGATTGAGGAAGAACATCTCCATCGCCGGCTTATTCTTAACGTCGATCGTGCCGCGGGGCTCGAGGTCGAACAGCTTGTTCACATAGTGATAGGTGCTGGCCGAGATGTTGACGCGGCCGGGTTCGGCGGCGGCTTCGAGGCGCTGGGCGACGTTCACCGAGTCGCCCCAGATGTCGTAGGTGAAGCGGCGCTTGCCGACGAGGCCGGCCACCACCGGCCCGGTGTTGATGCCGATGCGCACCTTCCACGGCTGCATGCGCAGCTTCTCGCGCTGACGGTTCGAGGCGGCGAGATAGGCCTGGACCTGCAGCGCCGCGAGGCAGGCGTCGATCGCGTGGGTGCGGTTGGGTTCGGGCAGGCCGCCGGCGCAGAAATAGGCGTCGCCGATCGTCTTCAGGGTCTCGAGCCGATTGCGCTCGACGATCTCGTCGAAGCGCGTGAAATGCTGATGGAGCTGCTGCACCAGCGACGCCGGCTGCGTGCCCTCGGTGAGGCGCGTGAAGCCGGTGAAGTCGGCGAACATGATCGTGGCGAGGTCGTAATGCCGCGGCTGGACGGGGCGGTTGGCCTTGAGCTCGGTCGCGACGGAGGCCGGGAACAGGGTCCGCAGCAATTCGTCCGAGCGCTCGCTCTCGGATGCTATCGCCGCGCGCGCCTTCTCGAGATCGCGCAGCAGCGCGTCGCGCTCGAGCAGCTGGCGCCGGAGTTCGAGCTGTGCCACCGCCGCCTGCGCCAGCCGGCGCACCGATTCGCGCTGCGCGGGCGTGATCTCGTGCGGCTCGAAGTCGACGACGCAGAAGCTCCCGAGCGCGTAGCCGTCGCGGTTGATCAGCGGCATGCCGCAATAGAAGCGGAGGTGCGGATCGCCGGCGACTTGGGGAAAGTCCTTGAAGCGCTCGTCTTTGGTGAGATCGGGCACGTAGAGCAGGTCGTTCTGGCAGATCGTCGCCGAGCACACGACCATGTCGCGCGGCGCCTCGGTCATGGCGGCGGGAAGGCCGTATTTCGCCTTGAGCCAGTCGCGCGTCTCGTCGATCAGGCCCAGCAGCGCCACCGGACAGCCGCAGATCTGCGCGGCGACCTCGGTCAACGCGTCGTATTCGAACTCGGGCGGGGTATCGAGCACGCGGTATTCTTTCAGCGCCGCGATGCGCTCGACGTCGTTCGGCGGTACGGGAACACCCGTGAACATGCGGACTCCATTCTCGGTCTGGCCCGGCGGCTGACCCGCCGCGCGAGGACTCTCGATGTCGATCATCCTTGAGCGCGAGGTGATGGTCAAACCGCGCGCGGCGCTTTTATTGTTTATTTCGGTCGCGCGAAAGATGGACCTCCGCGCGCGCCGGCCTACGCGGGGGCGGCGATACGGCGCGCGCCGGGGGCGGGCGGCGTCTCGGGCGGCCCCGCAAAGCATTGGGCGTTCGCCATCCACGCCACGGCCGCGGCGCCGACGGCCTTGAGGCGCGTGTCGGCGACATTGCGGACTTGCGTCACCACTTGGCAGAACGCCTCGGCGCTGCCCTCGACGAGATCGGTTTCGCTCGGCTCGTTCCAGGTCCAAATCGCGCCCGAGGGCGCCGTGAGCCGCACATGGGGCTTGGGCTGCGGCGGGCGCTGGCCGTGAACGCGGAACGACCAGTCGTAGGTGTTCACGCCGAGCACCGCGATGTTGCGGATGCGGTCGGTGTTGCGGCGGACGACGCCGAGCCGGTCGTAGATCGCCTGGCCATGCGCCCAGGTTTCCATGAGCCGCGCCGTTATCGCCGAGCGCACGCTCATGTCAGGCCCGACCCACTTGACGCGCCGCGAGGGATCGGCGGCGGCGAAGCGCTCGGTCATCTCGGCGGCGAAGCGCACCCAGGCCGCCACCAGCGCCGTGCGGCACAAGCCGTCGAGCCAGCGCGTCTCGAATTGGCGCAGCGCGCCGCCGCCGCCGAGGAACGCCATCACCTCGGCGCCGGTCTTCTCGAACGCGGCCGGGTCGGCGAGCGACAGATCGGCCGCCTGGTTCCAGAAATGCAAGTGGCCGATCACGTCGTCGATCGTCCATCCCTTGAACGCGGTCTTCTGCTTCAGCGCCGCATCGTCGAGCTGCGCGATCAGCGCGTGCAGCGCGTCGGTCTCGTCCTTGAAGTCGAACGGTTGCTGGAACATCGCTTGTCCGGCGCCGCGTCGCCTATTTCGCCTTGGTGCGCAGCGCCTCGCCGAACTTCTCGACGATGTCGCGCTCGCAATCGCGGCCGCTCTGCTCCATGACTTTGCTTCCGTCGCGATTGTCGACGAGCGCGATCTCGTAGATGTAGAGAGGCCCGCCCGAGCGGCAGCGCTCGATTTGGCGTGCGGAGACCGTCAGGCGATAGCGCATGTTCGATGGCGGTGCGGGGGCTTCAGACTTCTGCTCTTTCGCGGGTGTGCGGGTCGCGCCCCGAGGGCCTGCGTCGGTGGCCGCCTTGGGCCGTGACGGTTGCGCTTTCTTGGGCGCCGCCGCGACTTGCTCGGCCGCGATCTTCCAGCCGTCCGCCTTGAGCGCTTCGGCAAGGCCCTTCAGCAGCCCACGCTTCGGCGGCGGCATGCTGATCGTCTTGGCGTCGGGATCGACGGCGGCATTCTGGCGCACGTCGGTGTGCGCGCAAGCCGCCGCGGCGAGGCTCGCCGCAAGCAAGGCGGTGAACGTTTTCAGGCTCTGCATGGCACGTCCGCGTGATGAACGCGCCATCCTAAGCGAATGCCGTATTGGTTCAAGCATGGCGCGATTTCTCGGTGCACTCGGCCGCGCGCCGGCGTGCGTTGCCGGTACGGTAGACGGCGGCCGGTGTCCTGATTAGGCTCGCCGCGATTGAAATGACGGAGGGGCCGATGGCCGGTGTCGTCGCGCGCGCGTCACTGGGCATGGCGTGCGTTCTCGGTCTCGGCACTCTGGCGGCGGGCGCCCGCGCCGATTGGGAATACACGCGCTGGGGCATGACGCCGGATCAGGTCGTGGCCGCGGCGGGCGGCGCCGTCGGCCTCGGAGCGCCGCCCGAGGGCAAGACCTATGAGCGGCTCGAAGGCCTCGTGCGCGGCCGTCATCAAGTCGACGGCGCCACGTTCGACGCCTATTTCCATTTCGATCAGGCGGGCGGGCTCGCCAAAGTGGCGCTCGAGCGCACCGGCGGCACCGCATGCACCGTGCTCTTGAGCCAGATGATGACGCGCTACGGCAACCCCGAGCGCTCGACGCGCACCAACTTCGCCACGATCGAAACCTGGCGCGACGCGACGCGCAAAAATCTCGTGCGCTACGTGCTCGTCGGCGAGCTGCCCTGCACGATCACCTTCGATCGTCTGAATTAGCGCCGCCGCCGCTGATCGGCGCGCCGTGCCACGACGGACGACGCCTCAATCCCGTGCCGGTCGATCGTGGCGCGCGCAAGACGCCGGCCGCATTGACCCGGAATCCGCGGCGACGATCAAGCTGCTGTGCGCCGGCGCGCTGCGCGGACGCCCGGCGTGCGATACCGTGTTCGCGATCGAAGCGCCGGCCTCCGGCCGCTAGGCCCGCGTCAGCGCGCGATCTTGAGCGCGGCGTAGGCGATCGCGGCCCAGCCCACAAGGAACGCGAGCCCGCCGACGGGGGTCACCAGCGCCGCCGTGCGCCAGCCTGCGAGCGCCAGCACGTAGAGCGAGCCCGAGAAGAGCACGATGCCGGCGAGAAACGCCGCCGCCGCGACGCGGGCGGCGCGCGCGGCATTGTCACGGATAGCGAACGCCGCGAGGCCCAGCGCCAGCGAATGATACATCTGATAGCGCGCGGCGGTCTCGAAGATCTGCAGCGCCTGCGCATCGAGCCGCGCTTGCAGCGCGTGCGCGCCGAAGGCGCCCGCCGCCACCGCCAAGAAGCCGCTCGCCGCGGCAATGAAAAGCCAGGCTTTCATGGAGCAGGGCCGAACCTATCTGAGAGCGCCTTCCTTGTAACCTCCGCGCGGTGCTCGCCACAGCCGCCACGCTTCCGGCCGCGAGCGAAAACGGTTAGCGTCGAAGCCGTTTCGGGACGAATCGCCGGCATGGGTAGGCGCACACCGCGCATACCGGCGGCGGCCAAGGTCGCGGAGCCGCAGAATCGCCGCGTCGAGATCGCCGTCGAATAAGCGCAATGCCGAAAGCGAGCGCAGAGGAGGGAGAGCCATGGCGGGCACAAAAGAAATCCGGCACGTCGTGCGCTTCAAAGCGGCGCCGAGCGCCCTCTACCGCGCGCTGATGAATTCCAAGCGTCACGCCGCGTTCACCGGCGCGCCGGCCAAGGTCGATGCCAAGGTCGGCGGCCGCTTCGCCGCATGGGGCCCGCACATTCGCGGCGTCACGGTGGAATTGATCCCGAACAAACGCATCGTTCAGGCCTGGCGCGCCGCGAATTGGCCGGCGGGGCACTACTCGATCGCGCGTTTCGAGCTGCGGCGCGGCGGGGGCGGAACCGTGCTCGCGTTCACGCAGACCGGAGTCCCGGCCAAGAACGCGAAGAGCATCAACAGCGGCTGGAAGACGCATTATTGGCAACTGTTGAAGAAGGCGCTCGAGAAGCGGTCTTAGCGCGCCGCCGAACGCGGTCACCCAAGCGGCACTCGAGCGGAGAGGATCATGCTGCGCAAGATCGCCCTCGTTCTCGCCGCCGCGGCGCTGGCGCAAGCCGCGAGCGCGCAAGAGCTGAAGCTCAACGTCATTCAGGAAACGCTCGCGCTGACGAAGGACGATGTCGTCGAGGCCGAGCCGGGCTTCATGAACGGTCAGCCGGTCGTGCGCATCAGGCTGGCCCCGGCGGCCGCGGCGCGCTTCGGCGAAATCACCGGCCGCAACGTCCGCAAGGTGATGCAGGTGGCTGTCGGCGACCGCATTCTCACGTCGCCCGTCATCATGGGCCCGATCACCGGCGGCGAGATCATGATCCAGGGCACGTTCACGAT
>JBKOUH010000457.1:0-4195 GCA_046723285.1 Pseudomonadota bacterium | reverse complement strand
ACCGAAATACTTGACCGTCTCGTAGTTGAGCAGGCTGTCGATCGCCTTGGTGCTGGCGTCGCTGTCGCTCTCGTTCAGCTGGCGGCGGAACTTGATGCGCCATTCGGTGACCGCCACCGTGTAGGAGGAATAAACCGCGACGGTGACGAGGACGATGCACGCGAACCAGAAATCGAGCAGCACCCAAAGCACGGCCGTGACCAGCAGGATCTCGACGATGGTCGGGAAGATCGTGAAGAGGGTCCACGAGAGCAGGTTCTCGATGCCCTTGGTGCCGCGCTCGATCGCGCGCGAAAGGCCGCCGGTCTGGCGCTCCAGGTGATAGCGCAGCGAAAGCGCGTGAAGGTGGCGGAACGTGCGCAGCGCCAGGAGGCGCATCGAGCGGTGGCCGACCTTGGCGAAGATGGCGTCGCGCAGCTCGGCGAAGGCGACGCCGAAGACGCGCGCGAGGCCATAGGCGATCAGCACCGCGACCGGCACCGCCGCAATCGCCTCGTTGCCCTTGGGCGAAAGCGCGTCGACCGCCTCCTTGAACAGGATCGGGACGTAGACGACGGTAAGCTTGGCGAGCACCAGGCACGCCATCGCCCCGACCACGCGCACGCGCAGCTCGAGCCAGTTCTCGGCCGGAGCGCGCGGCCAGAGATAAGGCAGGAGCGTGGCCAGCGCGCGGCGCCCATAACCCGGCGGCGGGCCCTTTTCCTTCTTGGCGTCGGAATTCGGAGGAGGCGGCGTCATATTGCTGATAACCTAGCGTGGAAAGCCCGGCGAACAAGACCCGGAGGAACGTTTGCGCCGCCGGCGCGCGTAGGCTTCATCGGTGACGAGGGCATTAATGGCGATGCGGTTATTGCGGGCGACGATCTTGGCCTTGGCGCTGGCCGGCACCGGCGCGGCGGCGCCGGCGGCCGAGCCGTCCGCGCCGGAAAAGCACCTCGAGGCCGACTACATCGTCACCTGGCTCAGCTTCCCGGTCTATTCGGGCAAGTTCGACATTGCCTGGAACGGCGAGCGCTATCGCATGCGCTTCCACGCCGAAGCCGAGGGCATCGTGCGCCTCGCCGCGCATACCGACATCGTCTGGGAAACGACCGGGCGGCTGGCCAAGGGCGGCGTGAACCCCGAGCGCTTCGAGCAGGCCAATACGTTCCGGCGGAAGACGCGACGCATCACGCTCGCGTATGCCGACAAGGGGCCGCCGGCCGTGAGCGTGGTGCCGCCCGAAAGCCCAGGCAAGCGCCCGCCGGTGCCCGAGCCGCTGAAGGCCGGGACGCTCGATCCCCTTTCCGCCACGTTCGCGGCGCTCGCACTGCCGCGCGACGCCAAGAGCTGCGGCTACGGCGCCAAGGTGTTCGAGGGGCTGCGCCGCACCGACGTGCGGCTCGAATTCGCCGGCACCGAGCGAACGCCGGTCCACCGTGTCGGCGGCCTCGAGCGCCAGGCCGTCGTCTGCCTCATGCACGCCAAGCGCCTGGCCGGCTACGAGCCCAAGCATTTTAAGCAAAATCCCGAGCCACTGCCGCCCGCGACACTATGGGTTGCAAAACACGAGGCCACGGGTCTCTGGCTGCCCGCCCAGCTTAAATTCGAATCGGAGTATGGGCCGATCTATGCGCGGGTCACGCGCATCGCCACGCCCAGCGGCGGCAAATAGCCTCACTCGCTACGACGAAAAGGACATCGGAATGATCACGGCGGACTATGCGCGCACCATGGCGCGCTACAATCTTTGGATGAACGAGACGCTCTATGCGGCGGCGGCCCGGCTTTCCGACGCCGAGCGGAAGCGCGATCTCGGCGCCTTCTTCAAGTCGCTGCACGGCACGCTCAACCATGTCCTGGTCGGCGACCGGCTCTGGCTCGGCCGTTTCGTCGGCGCGCCCGTCACCTTCCCCTCGCTCGCGCACGAGATCGCGGCGGATTTCGCCGAGCTCAGCCGCGAGCGCGCCAAGACCGACGCGGCCATCGCGGCCTACGCCGCGACGCTGACGCCGGAGAGGCTTGCCAAACCGCTCGTCTACCGCACGCTCCTCAATCCGCGCGACGTTTCGTTTCCACTCGTCTTGGCGCTCGCCCACTTCTTCAACCACCAGACCCATCATCGCGGCCAGGCGACGACGCTGTTGATGCAGCTCGGCGTCGACCCCGGCATCACCGACCTCATCGCGCTGCCGGGCTTGGAGCAGGCCGCGTGAGCGCTACAGCGACTTGACGCCGCTGCGCAGCGCCACGATGCCGAGCGTCATATTGCGGTAGGCGATGTCGCGGAAGCCATAGCCTTCCGTCTGGACGAAACACGCGCGCTCGATAGCAGGATCGCACGCAGGTCGGCATTCGCGCTTGCGCCGGCGGCGGACGCCGAGGATCATGCGGCGCCATTCCGTTCGAGGGGCGCATGAGCGGTGCCAAGGGCAAGACGCGCAAGATCGGGGCACGCACGCAGCTCCGCCAGCCGAGCCAGCCGGTGGCCGAGATCATTGCCACGGGCCTCCCCAAGGCGAAGAAGCCCGCGCGCGTGATCGTGCTCGGCGCCGGCATGGCCGGCCTCGTCGCGGCCTACGAGCTGTTGCGCGCCGGTCACGATCCCATCGTGCTCGAGGCGCGGCCGCGCGTGGGCGGACGGATCTACACGTTGCGCGACCCGTTCGCGCACGGCCTCCACGCCGAAGTGGGCGCCATGCGCATTCCAGCCGCGCACGATCTCACGCTCGCCTACGTGAAGGGCTTCGCGCTGAAGACGCTGCCGTTCAACATGGGCAATCCCAAAGCCTACTACCACATCGGCGGCGTGCGCCGGCGCATCGCCGAGGCCGATGCGGGTGCGCTCGGCTTCGATCTTGCGCCGCACGAGCGCGGCAAGACCTACGCCGATTTATGGGCCGCTGCGATCAAGCCGCTGCGCGACCGCCTCGCGGCCGAAGGACCGCGCAGCTGGAACTGGATCGTCGAGAACTACGACCACCTTTCGACCCGCGAATTCCTGGAGCAGTGCGGCTGGTCCGAGGCCGCAATCGAGATATTCGGCCTGTTCGCCAACCAGGAGGCGCTGATGAATGCCTCCTTCCTCGAGCTGTTCCGCGAGGAGGCCGGGCGCTTCTACGAAGACATGGTGCAGATCGAAGGCGGCATGGACCTCTTGCCGCGCGCTTTCATGCCGGCGCTCGCCGGGCGCATCCGCTTCGGCACGCGCGTGCAGGCGCTTGAGCAAAATGCGGACGGCGTCTCGATCCACTACCGCACCGCCGCGCGCCGCCACGCCGAGAAGGGCGATTTCGCGGTCGTGACCCTCCCCTTCTCGGTCCTCCGCCATATCGAGGCGAACCCGGCGTTTTCGCGCGCGAAGCAGCGCGCGATCCGCCAGCTCCACTACGACGCCTCGGCCAAGATCCTGGTGCAATGCCGCCGCCGCTTCTGGGAGATCGACGACGGCATTTTCGGCGGCGGCTCGGTCACCGACCTCCCGATCCGCAACGTCTACTACCCCGAGCAGGGGCGCGAGACCGGGCGCGGCGTGCTGCTCGCCTCCTACACCTGGTCCGAGGACGCGCAGCGCTGGGGCTCGCTTTCGCCCGCCGACCGGATCGTCGAAGCGGTCGAGCAGCTCGCGCACATCCATCCGCAGATCGAGGCCGAGTTCGAGACCGGCGCCTCCTGGATGTGGCACGACGATGAGTTCGCCGGCGGCGCCTTCGCGCTGTTCGACCCCGGCCAGCAGACGCTGCTGCACGAAGCGATCGTGGCGCCCGAGGGGCGCTTCCATTTCGCCGGCGAGCACGCCTCGCTCGCCCATGCCTGGATCCAAGGCTCGATCGAATCCGGCCTCCGCGCCGCGAAGGAAGTGGCCGAGCGGGTGAGCTAACCGATCTGCCGTCCCCGCGAAAGCGGGGACCCATGCCGACGCATGAAAGCCGGACGCGGCTTCCCTCCCCGGCTCCGTCATCGGTATCGTCGGCCCTCAGACGCCGCGTGGGGAGATGGATCCCCGCTTTCGCGAGGACAACAAGTTGGGCTAATCGTTCGATCTGCGGAACGCTTGCTGGATGTTATGCGACGCTTCGGCCTCACGATCATCGCCGCCGCACTCGCCGCGCCGGGACTCGCCGCCCCCGCGCGCGCGGAGGACCTGCTGCCGCCCTCGGCGGAGCGCGGGGCGGAGCTTTGGGCCAAGTGCAAGTCGTGCCATACGGCCGAGAAG
>JBKOUH010000111.1:0-8108 GCA_046723285.1 Pseudomonadota bacterium | reverse complement strand
GTCTTGTCGTGCACGATGCGGCCTTCGCCGCGGCAGATCTTGCAGGGCTTGTCGATCACCTCGCCGGTGCCGGCGCAGGCGGCGCAGGTGCGCTCGATCGTGAAGAAGCCTTGGCTCGCGCGCACGCGGCCGCGGCCGCCGCAGGTGGGGCAGGTCTTGGGCTTGGCGCCGCCCTCGCCGCCGCTGCCGTGGCAGGGCTCGCATTTCACGGCGGTGGGGACGCGGATCGTCGCCTTCTTGCCCTTGAACGCGTCTTCGAGCGTCACCTCGAGATCGTAGCGGAGATCCTGACCGCGCTCGGGCCCGCGCTGCTGGGGGCGCCGGCCGCGGCCGGTGATGTCGCCGAAGATGTCCTCGAAGATGTCGGCGAAGCCGCCGCTGCCGAAGTTGAACTCGAAGCCCTGGCCGCCCTGGCCGGGGCGGAAGCCGCCGGGCGCGTGGCCCTGCGCGGGATCGAAGGCGGCGTGGCCGAACTGGTCGTAGGCCGCGCGCTTCTGCGGGTCCTTCAAGACCTCGTAGGCCTCGTTGACCTCCTTGAACTTCTGCTCGGCGCCCTTGTCGCCCGGGTTGCGGTCCGGGTGATGCTCCATCGCCTTCGTGCGATAGGCCTTCTTGACCGCCGCCTCGTCGGCTTTGCGGTCGACGCCGAGGATTTCGTAGAAGTCGCGTTTGCTCATGGATGCTCGTGCCGCGGCTCTGCCCTTACGCTCATCGTTTAGCCGCCCCCGCCTGCCCGCACTCGTTCCGCTTCACCACGTCCTCGCCCATCGTTCCTGCGAAAGCCGGAACCCGCTCGCCCGCTCCGGCATGGGCCCCCGCTTTCGCGGGGACGACATGCTGGGTGTGCGAGGGGAAGCGAGGCCAACGGCCTAGGCGGACTTCTTCTTGTTCTTCTCGTCGACCTCTTCGAATTCGGCGTCGACGACCTTTTCGTCCTTGCCGCCGGCCGTCGTGCCGCCGTCGCCGCCCGGCTTATCGCCGGAGGGATTGGCCGCGGCCGCTTCCTTCTCCTGCTGGGCCTTGTACATGGCTTCGCCGAGCTTCATCGAGGCCTGGAGCAGCGCCTGCGTCTTCTGCTGGAGGACGGCGACGTCTTCGCCGTCCTTGGCGGTGCGCAGCTCGGCCAGCGCCGCTTCGATGGCACTCTTCTCCTCGGCGCTGATCTTGTCGCCGTGCTCCTTCAGCGACTTCTCGGTGCTGTGGATGGCGTGATCGGCGCCGTTCTTGGCCTCGACCAGCTCGCGCTTCTTCTTGTCTTCGCCGGCATGCGCCTCGGCGTCCTTGACCATGCGGTCGATCTCGTCCTTGGAGAGACCGGACTTGGCCTCGATGCGCACCTGCTGGGATTTGCTGGTGGCGCGGTCCTTGGCCGTCACGTGCACGATGCCGTTGGCATCGATGTCGAACGTCACCTCGATCTGCGGCACGCCGCGCGGCGCCGGCGGGATGCCGACGAGATCGAACTGGCCGAGCATCTTGTTGTCGGCCGCCATCTCGCGCTCGCCCTGGAAGACGCGGATCGTCACCGCCTGCTGGCCGTCCTCGGCGGTCGAGAACACCTGGCTTTTCTTGGTGGGGATCGTGGTGTTGCGGTCGATGAGGCGCGTGAACACGCCGCCCAAGGTCTCTATGCCGAGCGAGAGCGGGGTCACGTCGACGAGCAGCACGTCCTTCACTTCGCCCTGCAGCACGCCGGCCTGGATCGCGGCGCCGACGGCGACCACCTCGTCGGGATTGACGCCGGTGTGCGGCTCCTTGCCGAAGAACTGCTTCACGGCCTCGACGACCTTGGGCATGCGCGTCATGCCGCCGACGAGGATGACCTCGTCGATGTCCGCGGCCTTGAGGCCCGCATCCTTCAGCGCGAGGCGCGAGGGCTCGATCGTCTTCTGGATGAGATCGTCGACCAGCGACTCGAGCTTGGCGCGGGTCAGCTTGATCATCAGGTGCTTGGGGCCCGAAGCGTCGGCCGTGATAAACGGCAGGTTCACCTCGGTCTGCATCGAATTGGAAAGCTCGATCTTCGCCTTCTCCGCCGCCTCCTTGAGGCGCTGGCGGGCGAGCTTGTCCTTGCGGAGATCGATGCCCTGCTCCTTTTTGAACTCCTCGGCGAGATAGTCGATGATGCGCGAGTCGAAGTCCTCGCCGCCCAGGAACGTGTCGCCGTTGGTCGAGATCACGTGGATCTGCGATTCGCCGTCGACGTCGGCGACCTCGAGCACGGAGATGTCGAAGGTGCCGCCGCCCAAATCGTACACGGCGATCTTCATCTCGGGCTTGGTGCGGTTCTTCTTGTCGACTCCGTAGGCGAGCGCGGCCGCGGTCGGCTCGTTGATGATGCGGAGCACGTCCAAGCCGGCGATCTTGCCGGCGTCCTTCGTGGCCTGGCGCTGGCTATCGTTGAAATAGGCGGGAACGGTGATGACGGCCTTGTCGACCGTTTCGCCGAGATAAGCCTCGGCGGTTTCCTTCATCTTCTGGAGCACGAAGGCGCTGATCTGGCTGGGCGCGTATTTCTTGCCGCGCGCTTCCGTCCAGGCGTCGCCGTTGTCGGCGCGGATGATCTTGAACGGCGAGTGCTGCATCGCCTTCTTGACCTCGGCGTCCTCGAAGCGGCGGCCGATGAGGCGCTTCACCGCGTAGAACGTGCCGTCGGGGTTGGTCACGGCCTGGCGCTTGGCGGCCTGCCCGACGAGGCGCTCGCCGTCCTCCAAGAAGGCCACCATCGAGGGGGTGGTGTTGGCGCCTTCGCTGTTGAAGATGACCTTGGGCTTGCCGCCCTCCATGACCGCGACGCACGAGTTGGTCGTGCCGAGGTCGATGCCGATGACTTTGGACATGGTGTTCCTCTATTCCGGCGGACCCGCCCGGCCCGGTACGACCCTGGCGCCGAGGAGGCCCCCGTTTCATTGAATTTGGAAGCGGCGGCAGCGGCTTACCAGCCAGTCCCGCCACTCCCGGTCCCGGTCGCGCATATGGGGGGAAAGTGGGGGAGGCGCAAGGGCTGAAAAGGCAGAATCCCGCCGCATGGGCGGCATTCTGAGGCTGAAAACGGGTCCGGAGGCCGGATTTTCGCAAATCGGTTAGGCGGGCGGCTTCATGAGGATGGCATTGCGAACTTCGCGGTCCATGGTGGCTGCCCGTTCGATATGCTCGGGGTCGTCCACGAACTCCTTGGAAGTGACCAAGTGGAACAGCGCCATGATCATCACATCGTCGCGGACCGCCCAGCGGGTCCAGGTGATCCGCCGTAATGGGCTTCCGCGCTCCTCCTCCTCGCTGACGGCGGTGAAGAGGAGATCGCCGTCGTCCAGCTCTTCGCGCTGCCGCGACAGCCATGCCTTTTTGTCGCCGGTGCGGTGCCAGGCCGCATCCGCGAACCGCGCCATGGCAGCCTGAGGAATACGGGCATCGTCGTATTCCGGAAGGTCGAAGAGTTGCGAGGTCACCCAGATGGTCTCGCGTTTTTCGCGATGATCCACGGCGTAGAGCTTGCGCACCTCGTCCGCCTCGCTCGTGTCCTCGACCTTCCAGCCGCGCGGCACGCGCATTAGGATCGTATTTTGGAAGTTCGCGCGCTCCAGTGTCGCCGAGTGCGCCACGCGGTCCAGCGCGGTCGGCTCGGGCGAAAAGCGGCCAAGACCCATCCACTCGCCAATCGCGCACGCGATCGCAGCGCGGTGTTCGACGAGCTCCTCGTTCACCAGCGGACACCGAAACACGAGCTCGCGCACATGCGTTCCGCGGAAGGGTTCGACGCACTTCCAAACGATGTCCCTTCCGGGTGCGTCCTTGCCGGGAATCGAAATGAGGAAGTCGTTCAGGATCTCGCTCGGTGTCGTCACCTTATCCTTGAACTCGGGCTCGCCGGCATAGCGCATCAGCGCTTCGCCGCCGGCGGCCGCGTCGGCATCTTCGTGTGAATCGATGCAGAAGTGGATGTCGTAGCCTTCGTTCGGCCGGATACGACCCTCGTAAGGAGGGCCGCGATGGAACGACCAACCCTCGGGAAGTGGAGCTGCGAAGGTACCGGCGCCGAGCGCGACGATCCGGGCGCTGCCCGCCCCCGCCGTTCGCCGAGCCTCGACGCGAACATGCAGCCCGTCGGTGCCGGCCGCGCGCTCGATCATCGCTTTGATCCACTGCGGCGGATTCCGGGGGTCGATCTTGCCGGTGGCGCTCATCGTTACGCAATTAATAGTTTAGTTGTGCGGTCTAAAACAACTATCGCATTATGCCGCCGGTTTCAAGGAAGCGAACCGATGCAATCGATGTTTTTCGGCTCCGCTTCACGCGCCTCGGCGGCGTTTGTTTGCAGCCGCCTTTGCCGGCATCTTCCCGACATAATCCTCGGCCAACGCCAGCCAGCGGCCGAGTCCTCTGGCGTCGCAGGCGGCGGGGTCGACCCAGAAGAAGCCTGGCATCGCGCGGCCGCGCATCACGACCGGCCGGCCGCCGGGAAGACGCTTGGCGTCGGCTTGGCGCGCGCGGTCGATGCGGATCATGTAGCCGTTCTTGCCGGCGCCGCAGAGCATGTTGCCGCGCGAGAGCAAGCAGACGCCGCCGAACATGCGCTTCTCGCTTAAAGCATCGCGCGGCAGATTCGGGAGCGCGCCGACGCGCCGGCGCAGTTCTTCGGCGAGCGCCGCGACGTCGTGCTTGCCTTCCCACTTGGCCATGGCGCGGCGGGCGCGCTCAGCCGAGATCGCCCGGCGCCAACAGCAGCGCGTTCCGGATTTCACGGTCGACGAGGGCTTCGGTCTCGATCTGCGCCGGCTCGTCGACGAATTGCATCGCCGTGACGAGGTGGACGTTGGCCCAAACGAGATAGTTCTCGCGCGCGGTCTCGCGCACGCCATAGCGTGTCCAGGAGAGGCGGCGCAGGCGCTCGCCTTTCTCCTCGTCTTCCTTGGCCGTCAACAGCAGCGCATCGCCCTCGGCGAGATCCTCGCGCCGGCGCAAGAGCCATTCGTGGCGCCCGGCCGCGAGCGGGCCGTCCCAGACCGAATCGACCCGGTCGGCCATGAACTCGCCTGCATCGCTGCCGGCGGGCACGCGGACGAAGCGCGAGTTGGCCCAGATCGTCTCGCGGTCTTGGGGCTCGTCGACCGCGTAGAGCTTCCGCCCGTCCTTCTCGCTCTCGGCTTCGACGTGCCATTGGCGCGGCACGCGCATCAAGAGCGTGTCCTCGAAGCTCACACGCTCGAGCGCGGCGCTGTGCGCGACACGGTCGAGCGCCGTCGGCTCGGGCGCGAATCCGCCGAGGTTGAGCCATTCGCCGACCGCGCGGCCGATCGCCATGCGGTGCGGCGCCAGCGCCGCGGTGAGCCGGCAGCGCAGCTCGAGCTCGCGCACATACATGCCGCGCAGCGGATCGAGGCGCTTCCACACGATGTCGCGCCCGGCCGGGTCGCGCTCGGGAACGGCGACGAGGACGTTGGCGATCGCGTCGCGCGGCTTCTTCACCGTTTCGCGCATATCGTCGAGATAATCGAGGATGCGCGCTTCGCCGCGTGCCGCCGGCGGATCCTCGTAGCTGTCCAGGCGATAGTCGATGGCGTAGCCCTCGCGCGAGCGGATGCGGCCGCTGAACGGGCGCCCGGGCTCGAGCGACCACCCCGCCGGCAGCGGCGCCGCGAAGGTGTCCTGGCCGAGGCTGATCATGCGGCCGCCCTGCTCTTCGCCGCCACGGCCGTCGTCGCCGCCTTGCCGGCGATTGGCGCGCGACATCAGCTGCCGCACCCACGCGGGCGGATTACGCGGATCGAATGTGCTCATAACTCTGCGGACGCTCGCGGCCGAAAATCCGGCGGCTACACGGGCGCAAAGCTGCCACGCCGGCCCGGGGCGGGCAAGCGCCCCCGCGCCGCGCGATCTCAGGCGCAGCGGCGGAGTTCGGCCTCGCCGCCGGAGTCGCGCGCCGCGGTGTCGACCGTGCCGCCGCTGGCGGCGTCGAGCGCCGCGGCGTCGAGAATCTCGACGCGATTGGCGGTCGGGAGGCGAATGGCACCGGCACAGCGCAGCGCGGTGAAAAGGCGGCTCACGGTTTCGACCGTGAGGCCGAGATAGTCGGCGACGTCGATGCGGCTCATCGGCAGCTCGGCGACGAGGCCCGACGGATTGCTCTTGCACTTCCGCTGCGCCATCGCGAGCAGGAAGGCGGCGAGCCGGCCGCGCGCATCGAGCCGGCCGAGGTTCATGATGCGCTCTTGCGCCGCGGCGAGGCGCTCCAACAGCAGATTGCGGACCGCCTCGCGCGCCGCCGAATCCTCGGCCACGCGGCGCTCGATGCGTTCGCACGAATAGACGGCGACGCTCGCGGCCTCGATGGCCTCGGCGCGCTGGATATGCTCCGGGCCCGGCTCGAAGCCGAAGAACTGTCCGGGGAAGACGAATTCGCCGATGTGCCTGCGGCCATCGCGCAGCACGCGGAACACGCGCACCGATCCGCTGAGGAGCCGATACCAGCTCCGCGCCGAATCGCCCTCGGCGTAAAGGGCATGATCGCGCGGGACCATCTGCGGCGCGGCCTGCGGCCATGCCGCCTCGGCGAGGAAAGGCACCGCCAGCGCGGCGCCGCCGGCGGGTCGGGACGCTTCGGCCATATCGAACATGGACCCGGAGAGCGCGAGCATCGAGATTACTTTCTCGTTGGTCTGCGCCCATGGCGTACGCCTTCATCGCCGCCGGTTGAATTCCGCCAGCGCGCCTAGGCCTAACGGCCTAGTCGTGAAGCCGAATGGCTTCTACCTACACGCGTGACCTAGGCTTGGCCGCAAAACAAGGGGATTTGCGTGTCTGCCGCATTACAGCCGACGATCGCGGTCATCGACCGCGACCGCTTGACCGCTTATGGCCTCGCGTTGCTGTTGCGCGACTGGGGCTACGAATCCGTCGTGGGCGAATCGGCGCGGGAAATCTTCGGCTGCACCGAGGCGCAAGGGCTGCGCATCGCCGGCATCGTCGCCGACGATCGCCCCGAGGACGGCAGCAGCGGCGCCGACGAGGCTGCAGCGCTGGCCGCGATGGCGGCGCGCCCCATTCCGACCGTCGTTCTCGTTTCGGTGGCCGAAGACGAGGCGCCGGGCATGACCAGCATCCCCAAGCCCGTCGAACCCTTAAAGCTTCGCGACCTGCTGCGGACTATGATTACAATCGCACCGTGACCCGCCGCTCGTTGCCGGGCGGAGAAAGGTCTCTTTGCCGGCCGATCTCGAATTGCTCAAACTCGTGGCCGATGCGATGCCGGGCCTGGTGTCGTACATCGACGCCGATTCGCGGTATCGCTACATGAATCGCGCGTATCGCGATTGGTTCGGCCTCGACCCCGAGGCTTCTCTGGGCAGGACGCCTCTCGACGTGACGGGCGCCGAGGCGTTCAAGACGTTCGAGCCGCATCTCCGCCGCGGTCTTGCCGGCGAGCAGCTCGTCTACGAAGAGACGATAGCGTTCCAGCACGGCGGCGCGCGCGCGGTGCGCGGCTATCTCGTGCCCGATCACGCGCCCGACGGCAGCGTGCACGGCGTCTTCTCGTTCACGGCCGACATCACGAAAGAGCGCGAGACCGAGCAGGCGCTGCGCCGCGCGCACCGCGAGGCCGTCGAGGCCACGCGCACGAAATCGCAGTTCCTCGCCGCCGCCAGCCACGATCTCCGCCAGCCGCTGCATGCGATGGCGCTGTTCATCACCGCGCTGGCGCGCCGCGTCAAAGATCCCGAGGGCATCGAGATCGTCGAGAGCCTGCGCGTTGCCGTCGATTCGATGCGCGCCATGTTCGCGGCCCTCGTCGACATCTCGAAGCTCGACGCCGGCGCCACCGTGCCGGCGCCCAGGGAATTCCCGGTCGCCGACGTGCTCGCCAAAATGCGCGCCGACTTCGCCGCACAAGCCGAAGCCAAGGGAATCCGCTTCGGCGTCGCTGATTGCTCGGCCACGGTGCGCACCGATCCCGCGCTGCTCGAGACGATGCTGCGCAACCTCGTGCACAACGCGGTGAAGTTCACCGCCGAAGGCAAAGTGCTGATCGGATGCCGGCGGCGCGGACGCGCGTTGCACATCGACGTGATCGATACCGCCGGCGGCATCGCGGCCGATCAGCTCGACAGCAT
>JBKOUH010000474.1:0-8333 GCA_046723285.1 Pseudomonadota bacterium | reverse complement strand
GCATGACGGATTAGGACATGCCGGCACCCCGCGCCCTCGAATACGCGCGCGAACCGTTTCTCGTCGTCTTCAAGGAAGAGACGCCGATCAAGGAGACCTACGCGGGCGAGGTGGGCACGATCGTGCTCGAAGGCCACCGTCTCAGGCCCGATCGGCCCTCGAAGACCGTTGTCGTCTTCATGCACCCCATCGGCGGCACGCAATATCTGCCGCTGCCCTCGGCGCTGGCGCGCGCCGGCATTCACGTGATCTCGTGCAACAGCCGCTATCCGCGCAACGACAGCGCCCTCATCATGGAGAAGGTGGCGCTCGATCTCGGCGCCTGCATCCGCCACGCGCGCGAGAAGTTCGGCTACGAGCGCGTCGTGCTCGGCGGCTGGAGCGGCGGCGGTTCGCTCTCCCTCTTCTACCAATCGCAGGCCGAGAGCCCGACCGTGACGAGCACGCCGGCCGGCGACCCGCCCGATTTGACGCGCGCGCGCTTGCCCAAGGCCGACGCCATCATGCTGCTCGCCGCACACACCAGCCGCGCCAAGACCTTGACCGAATGGATGGACCCCTCGATCACCGACGAGCGCGATCCGGGGAAGCGCGATCCGGCGCTAAACATCTTCCATCCCGATGCGCCGAATCCGCCTTATGCGCCCAATTTCATCGCGCGCTATCGCGAAGCGCAGCTCGCGCGCAACCGGCGCATCACGGCCTGGGCGGAGGAGCAGCTCGCGGCGGCGCGGAAGCGCGGCGCCCAAACCCATGAGCATTGCTTCGTCGTGCACGGAACCATGGCCGATCCCGCCTGGCTCGACGCCACGATCGAGCCCAACGGCCGCCGCGCCGGCTGGTGCATGATGGGCGACCCCAGGATGGTCAACGACGCGCCGGCCGGCCTCGCGCGCTTCTGCTCGCTGCGCAGCTGGCTCTCACAATGGAGCTACGACCGCTCCAACGCCGACGGTCCCGCCTCGGCCGCGCGCATCTCCATTCCCTCGCTGGTGATCGAGAACAGCGCCGACGATGGCTGCCTGCCGCACCACAATCGCCGCTTCCTCGCCGCGCTCAAGTCGGAGAAGGAGCACAAGGTGATCGAAGGCGCCAACCACTACTATTTCGGCCAGCCTGAGAAGGCCGCAGAGGCCGTGGCCGCCATCAACGATTGGCTCGGGCGGCGGAAAATGATCGATTAGCCGCCGTTCGCGCGCAGAAACCGACGGATGCCCTACTCGCCCAGCGTCCCCGTCACGCGCTTGAACTTGCCGTCTTTGATTTGCGTCAGCACGAACGCTTTGGTGCCAAGGCGGCGGTCGGGGCCAAAGGTCATCGGCGGCGAGCCGAAGATGTTCTGCCAGTCCTTGATCGTCTCGCTGGCGGCGATGAACTTCTCGATCGTGAGATCCTTCCCCGCGCGCTCGAGGCCGAGGATCGTCAACTCCATCATGTCGTAGCCGATCGCGGCGGCAACGTCGGCCGGTTTCCCGAAGCGGTCCTGATAACGCTTCAACCACGCCTTCACCGGTTCGGATTCGCCGGCCGCGTCGAAGGGCACGTATTGGCACTGGATATAGAAGCCTTCGACGGCATCCTTGCCGATGCCCGGCACCGCCCCGTTGCACGCCGCCGCCGACGTCAGCACGTCGACCTGCCAGCCGACCTTCTTCAATTCGAGGCCCAGGCCCGCCGTCTCGCGCACGACCGTGCCGGCGACGATGAGATCGGGCGATTCCTGGCGCATGCGCGCCACCTGCGACGAGAACGCGGTGTCGCCGCGCTTGTAGCTGGTGACGGCGACGACCGGGATGTTCATCGCCTTGGCCTGCGCCTCGGCCGCCTCGCGCAGCTCCTTACCGAACTCGTCGTCCTGATACATGATCGCGATCTTCTTCTTGCCCTTCTGCGAAACCATGTAATGCACCGCGGCGCGCATCTGGTGATCGTAAGGCGCCGCCATGCTGAACTTCAGCTTGTTGAAGGGCTCGTACATCGCGCGGTGATTGGTGCCGGGATACATGAACGGCACGCCCGCCTCGAGCACGATCGGCATCGTCGCCATCGCGATCGGCGTGCCGAGCACGCCAACCATCGCGAACACTTTATCCTGCTGAATCAGCTTCTGCGCGGCGAGCACGCCCTTCTTGGGGTCGTAGCCGTTGTCCTCGCCGATCAGCACGAGCTTGCGCCCGTGCACGCCGCCCTTGGCGTTCTGCTCCTCGATGCGCAAAATCTTGCCGTTCCGCATCGGCTGGCCCCAGAAGACGATGGGGCCGGAGAGATCGTCTTGCGTGCCGAGGCGGATCTCGGTGGCGGTGACGCCGCGGATGTCTTGCGCCTGAGCCGTGCCGGCGGCGAGCGCGGCGGCGATCGTGCCCAGCGCGATGAAGCGCGATTTCATGTTCGTTTCCTCCCTCGATCGGCCCCGTTCGGCCGTTCCCAAGTATTCTAGCAGGCACCGGCCTCTCGCGTCACCTTACCCGCCATACATCGCCTCGATCTCCTTCTTGTATTTCTCGTTCACGAATTTGCGGCGGAGCTTTAAGGTCGGCGTCATCTCCTCGTCCTCGGCGGTCAAGAGGATGTCGAGCAGGTGGATCTTGCGGATGCGCTCGACATTGGCGAGAAGCTTGTTGACCTTCTCGACCTCGCTCCACACCAGCTCCTTGACGGCGGGCGCGCGCGTGAGGCTCGCGTAGTCGGTGAACGGGATGCGGTTCGTCTGAGCGTATTTCGTCACGTTCTCCTGGTCGATCATGACGAGCGCGGTGAGGTAGTTGCGCCGGTCGCCGATGACGATGGCGTCGGTGATGTAGGGGCTGAACTTCAGGCGATTCTCGATCTCCGTGGGCGTGATGTTCTTGCCGCCCGAGGTGATGATGATGTCGCTCTTGCGGTCGGTGATCTTGAGGCGCCCTTCGGCGGTGAAGGCGCCGATGTCGCCCGTGTGGAGCCAGCCGTCGCGGATCGCGTCGGCCGTGCGCTCGGGCTTGTTGAGATAGCCCTCGAATACGTGCGCGCCGCGGATGACGATCTCGTGCTCGGGCGAAAGACGGATTTCGGTGCCGCTCAACGGGCGACCGACCGTGCCGAGCGCGAATTCTTCGGGCCGGTAGAACGTGGCGATGCCCGAGCACTCGGTCTGCCCGTAGATCTCGAAGATCGGGATGCCGAGCGCCACGTACCAGCGCATGATTTCCTGCGAGATCGGCGCGGCGCCGCTGCCGATGAGGCGCGCGCGCGAAAGGCCGAGCAGGCGCTTCGTGTTGCGGAGCACGAGGACCTCGGCGAGCCCGTAAAGCGCGCGCAGCCACAGCGGCACCGGCCGCTTCGCCATCTTGCGGTCGGCCACGGCGTAGGCGATGGCGCTCGCGCGGCGGACCATCGCGCGCTGCAGCGGCGTTGCGTCCTGCAGCGTCATCGTGACGAGCGAGTGCAGCTTTTCCCAGATGCGCGGCACGGCGAAGAACACCGTGGGCGAGACCTCGCGCAGATTTTCGAGCACCGTGTCGGGACTCTCGGCGAAGTGCACGACGCCGCCGTAAGCGAGCGGGCGCATCGCCGTCATCATGCGCTCGGCCATGTGGCAGAGCGGCAGGAACGCGAGCGTGTCGTCGCTCTCGCGCGTCGGCGCCATCTCGCCCCAGCGGTCGATGGCGAAGATCAGATTGCGGTGCGAGAGGATGGCGCCCTTGGGCGGGCCGGTGGTGCCCGAGGTGTAGACGAGGACCGCGCGATCCTCGGGCCGGGTGGCATCGACGAATTCGTCCCAGCGCCGCAGCGCTTGCGCGTCTTCGGCGCGGCCGAGCTCGAGCAAATCGGCGTAGCTCATCACCAGCGGATCGGCGAAGCGCTTCAAGCCGGTCATGTCGTAGACGATGACGCGCGCGAGCTTCGGCATGCGCTCGCGGCGTTCGAGCACCTTGTCGAGCTGCTCCTCGTCTTCGACGAAGAGGAAGCGCGCGCCGCTGTCGTTGACGATGTATTCGACCTGCTCCCGCGACGACGTGGGATAGAGCCCGACCGAGACGGCGCCGAGGCCGATGATGCCCATGTCGGTCCACAGCCACTCCGGGATCGTCTCGGCGAGCACGCCGGCCACCCCGCGCGGCCGCAAGCCGAGGGCCGCGAGGCCGAGGCCCGTCCAGCGCGCGCGCTCGGCATAGTCGCGCCATGTCACCTTCTGCCAGATGCCGAAATCCTTGTGCATCATGGCCGCGCGCTCGCCGCGCGCCGCCGCGGTGTGGCGAAACAGTTTCGCGACCGTGTCGCAGCCGGGCGCGATGTTCGCTTCAGACATCGACAGAATTGATTTGTCGTCCTCGCGCAAGCGGGGATCCATTCTGGCCGCAAACGGATGCTCGTGCGCCAAGACGGATCGCCGGGGAGATGGGTCCCCGCTTGCGCGGTGACGACAAGAAAGTATGGGCAGTCGGTCGGGTTAGCGCCACTGCTTCTTCCTCTTCCACCGCCTGACGCCGCGCACGCCAACGTCGCGGATGCCGAGGTAGAATTCCTTGACGTCTTCGTTGCTCTTCAAGCGCTCGGCGCTGCCGTCCAACACGATGCGCCCGCCGTCGAGCACGTAGCCGAAATCGGCGACGTCGAGCGCCATCTTCGCGTTTTGCTCGACCAGCAGCATGGCAGCCCCGCCCTCCTCCTTGAGCCTGCGGATGATGCGGTAGATTTCCTGCACCAGCAGAGGCGAAAGGCCGAGCGAAGGCTCGTCGAGCAGGATGAGCTTCGGGCGCGCCATCAGCGCGCGGCCGATCGCGAGCATCTGCTGCTCGCCGCCCGAGAGATTGCCGGCCATCTCCGCGGCGCGCGCCTGCAGCGCCGGGAAATAGGCGAAGATGCGCGCGAGGTCTTCGGCGATGCCGCCGCCACGCAGGAAGGCGCCCATCTTCAGATTGTCGAGCACCGAGAGATGGCGGAAGACCTCACGGCCCTCCGGCACGTGGGCGATGCCGGCGGCCGCCACGTCCCACGACTGCCGTCCCTGGATCTCTCGGCCGGCAAAGCGGATCGTCCCGGCTTCGGGATCGAGCGCGCCCGAAATCGTCTTCAACAGTGACGTCTTACCGGCGCCGTTGGCGCCGAGCACGACGACGACGGCGCCCTCGGCGACATCGAGGCTGATGCCTTTCAGCGCCGCGATCGGCCCATAATAGGATTCCACGTTGCGCAGCTCGAGCAGCGCCATCACGCGGTCCCGAGATAGGCGGCGGCGACGTTGGGATTGCGCTGCACCTCGGCGGGAGCACCCAGCGCCAGCACGCGGCCCGAGCTCATCGCCAAGACGCGGTCGGAAACGGCGGAGACCAGGCTCATGTCGTGCTCGATCATGACGATGGTCATATCGAGATCGTCGCGCAGGTCTTGGATCCAGAAGACCATGTCGCGCGTCTCCTCGACATTGAGGCCCGAGGACGGTTCATCGAGCAGAAGCAGGCGGGGCTCGGCGGCGAGCGCCCGCCCGAGCTCGACGATCTTCCGGACGCCATAGGGCAAGCCGGCGACCAGCACATCGCGATACTTGCCGAGCTCGAGGAAGTCGATCACTTCCTCCACCTTCCGCCGGTCGGCGAACTTCTCGCGCCGGACGAAGGGCGTGAACAGCGTCTGCTGCACGAGATTGCCGCGGCCGCGCCGGTAGCGGCCGAGCATCAGATTGTCGAGCACGGTCGCGTTGTCGAACAGGTTGATGTTCTGGAACGTGCGCGCGATGCCGGCACGCACGACATCGTGCGGCGGAATGCGCGTGACGTCGCGGCCGTCGAACACGATGCGCCCGCTGTCCGGTTCGTAGATGCGACTGATGAGGTTGAAGAGCGTCGTCTTGCCGGCGCCGTTCGGGCCGATGATGGCGAACACCTCGCGCGCCTCGACCGCGAAAGAGACGCCGTCGACCGCGCGCAGGCCGCCGAAGCCGATGCCGAGATCGCCGACCTCGAGCAACGCCATCACCATGTCTCCGATTTGGCGAAGCTCTTGGCGCGGCGCAGCGAGCCCTTGCGGTAGAACGGGAACATCGCGCCGTAGTGCTTGACCTTGCGCCAGATGCCGTAGAGGCCGGTGGGCTCGGCGAGGATGAAGGCGAGCAGCACCACGGCGTAGACCGCGGCCTGGAGACCCGATTGCTGGGCGATGACGGGCGGCAGGAGGTCCTTGGCCACGGACACGAGCTGCGGCAGCGCGATGATGAAAACGGCGCCGAACACGATGCCGTGCATCGAGCCGATACCGCCGATGAAGATCACGACCAGGAATTCGATCGAAACGAGGATCGTGAACTGGTCGGGGTCGATGTATTGAATCTTGTGCGCGTAGAGGGCGCCGGCGAAGCCGGTGAGCAGCGCGCTCATCGCGAAGGCGGTGAGCTTCACGCGCATCAGCGGCACGCCCATGCTCTGCGCCGCGGTCTCGCTGTCGCGGATCGCCATCATCGCGAGGCCGAGCGGTGCCCTCACGATGTTGCGCACCGCGAGCATGGCGGCGAGTGCCGTCGCGAGCACGATCGCGTAGAACTTCGCCTCGCTGTCGGCCACGACGCCGGCGATGCTGATCTTGCCGAGATTGAGCCCCGAGGCGCCGTTGGTGACGCTCTCCCAGCGCACGATGATCTCGTTGACGATGAAGGCAGCGGCCAGAGTCGCGATCGCGAGATACATGCCCGAAAGGCGCAGCGCCGGAAGGCCGACGACGAGGCCGACGGCGCCGGCGAGGATGCCGGCGGCGAGAAAGGCAAGCGGAAACGGGATGCCGTGCTTCTCGAGCACCGCGACAGTGAACGCGCCTACGGCATAGAACGCCGAGTGGCCGAGCGAAATCTGCCCGCAATAGCCGGACAGCAGCATGAGCCCGGACCCGGCGACGACGTAAATGCCGATCAGGACGAGCTGCGAGAGATAATATGTGGGGAGAACGAACGGCGCCGCCAGCAAGGCCGCGCCGAGCAGCGCATACCAAAACGCGGCCGCCCCGTCGCGGAACAGGCGGAAATCCTCGGCGTAGCTCGTCTTCTTGTAGAACTTCATGCGCTAGACGCGGAGGCGCTTCGAGATGCCGAACAGGCCCTGCGGCCGCACCATCAGCACCGCGAGCAGCACGATATAGGCGGCGACGTTCTTGAATCCCTCGGGGAGATAGAGCCCGGCCAGCTCCTCGATGACGCCGATGATGAGGCCGCCCACGACCGCGCCGGGGAGGCTGCCGAAGCCGCCCAGCACCGCGGCCGGAAACGCCTTCAAGCCGATATAGCCCATGTTCACGTGCACGAATGCCGCAGGCGCCAGCAGCACGCCGGCCAGCGCCGCCACCGCCGCGCTGATGCCCCAGATGAGGCCGAACATGCGCCGCACATTGATGCCGGCGTAACCGGCGGCGAGCTGGTTCTGCGCCGTGGCCTGCAGCGCGATGCCGATGCGCGCGCGCGAGAAGAAGAGGTAGAGAATCGTCACCAGCAGCGCCGTCACCGCCATGACCATCAGATGCTCGGCGCTGACAACGAGCTTGCCGATCGGCACGGTTTGGCCCGCGACCGGATTCAACATGCGATGGGTCTCGACGCCCCAGCCCGGCACCATCGCGGCGAGCGCGCGCAGCAATGTCGAGACCGCCACGGTAGCCAGCACGATGGTGAAGGCGGGGCTGCCGATGAGCGGCCGCAGCAGGAGGTGATTGAGCAGCGCGCCGAAGGCCGCCGTCGCCGCCAAGGCCAGCAACACGCCGGGGATGAAGGGCACGCCGCCCAAATCGACGAGCGTGTAGGCGAAGAATGCGCCCACCATCATCAGCTCGCCCTGGGCGAAATTCACGACCTCGGTCGCCTTGTAAATCAGCACGAAGCCCAGCGCGACGAGCGCATAGATGCAGCCGATGGACACGCCGCTGACGACGGCCTGGAGAAAGACGATCAGCGGATCCATCGGATACTTTCGTTCGCGTTTCCTCGCCGGCCCGCATTCTACAGGCGCGCGACCTGCCGGGAAGGATGCTGCGGCGCCCGGCCTCGGTGCGATAGCCACAGTGCCGCATGGCGCCCCTGCGGCCGGGCCAGGCCGAGGGAGCCGACGGCTGCGGGCGCTTCGACGGGAGCGAGGGCGCGGAGCCCGGTCACGCACCCGATCACGAACCGCCTGGTGCATGATATTCGCGCCAAAATCGAAGCGTCTTCGTTATCCCCTCGCCCAAACCGGTCGACGGCCGCCAACCAATTTCCGAAGCGATCTTATCGCAGTTGAGCGAAAGGCTTACGGGAATTGTCGGCTGCGATAGGTCGTACTTGATGGCGAGTTTGCGCGCGGAGGCGGCAACGATACGCTCCACCAGATCGCGCACCGTGATGG
>JBKOUH010000008.1:0-7048 GCA_046723285.1 Pseudomonadota bacterium | reverse complement strand
CGAGCACGGCGCCGCCGGGGCCGGACCGCGCCGGGCAGACGCCCAACAGCGCCCAGCCGCCGAACCAGCGCCGCGGCGCCATTTCAAACCGCGTCGTCCTCGCCAAGGTGCAAGTGCAGACGATCGGCGACCGCGTCGCCGCGGTCGGCACCGGCCGCGCGATCCGCAGCCTCACGATTTCCGCCGACGTCGCCGGCGTGATCGAGGACATTCACTTCAAGCCCGGCGAAGCGGTAAAAGCCGGCCAGCCGCTGGTGAAACTCAAGAGCGAGGCCGAGGACATCGCGGTCAAACTCGCGCAGGTGAAGGTCGACGAGGCCGAAGCGAATCTGAAGCGCTACGAGACGCTCTCGGAGCGCAATGCCGTGGCGGCGGTTCAAGTGGCGCAGGCGCGCACTGCGGTCGCCCTCGCCCGCGCCGATCTCGAAGCCAAGCAATACGAGTTGAGGCGGCGCACGGTGCTGGCGCCGTTCGACGGCATCATGGGCCTGACGACGCTCGGCAAGGGCGACTATCTCACGCAGGGCGCGGCCATCGCCACCATCGACGACCGCACCAGCCTCGTCGTCGCCTTCGTCGTCTCGGAGCGCGTCGCCGGCACGCTGACGCTCGGCGAAGAAGTGCGCGCCACCACGCCGGCGCTCGCTGGCGCCGTCATCCGCGGCAAGATCACCGCGCTCGACACCCGCGTCGACGCCGCCTCGCGCACGCTCCGCGTCGAGGCGACGCTGCCCAATGACCAAAACCGCCTCATCGCCGGGATGACGTTCTCCGTCACGGTGCAGATCCCGGGCGAGAAGCTGCCGGTGGTGCCGGGCCTCGCGATCCAGTGGGACCGCAACGGCGCCTTCGTCTGGGCCATGGCCGACGCCGCCACGGTGAAACGCGTCGGCGTCACGATCCGCCGGCGCGAGAACGACACCGTCGCCGTCGAAGCCGCGCTCAAGGACGGCGACCAGGTTGTGATTGAAGGCACGCAAGGGCTGCGCGAGGGCGCCAGCGTGACCGTGGCGCAGAATTAGGCGTGAGGGGAAAGCGCGTGGGAGTTTCGACGTTCGCTAGGACGATGAAGCGCGCCCATAGCCCCTTCTCACCGGGGACAGGGGAATGAGCGCCGGACCCGAAACGTCGCGGGCGGGTCCGACCGCCCTCTTCATCCGGCGGCCGGTGCTGGCGTTCGTGATGAATCTCCTCATCATGATTGCGGGCTTCGCTGCGTTGAGTGGTGTCGAAATCCGCGAGCTGCCCGACGTCGATCAACCGGTCGTCACGATCAGAACGACCTACGAGGGCGCCACGCCCGAGACGATCGACGCGCGCATCACGAGCGTGCTTGAAAGCGCGGTCGCGCGCGTCCAGGGCGTGAATTCGATCTCCTCGCAATCCTCCTACGGCCAAAGCCGCATCACAATCGAGTTCACGTCGAAGACCGACTTGAACGTCGCCGCCGGCGACGTGCGCGAGGCGGTCGCGCGCGTGGCGCGCCAGCTGCCGGAAAAGGTCGATGCGCCGACGGTCGTCAAGGCCGACGCCGACGCGACGCCGATCATCCAGCTCGCGGTCTCCTCGCGCACGATGTCCGTCGACGAGCTTACGCGCTTTGTCGAGGACCGCGTCGTGCAGCGCTTGACCGCGGTCAAAGGCGTGGCCGACGCGCAGACTTCGGGCGTGCGCGCGCCGATCATCCGCGTCTCGGTCAATCAAGTGACGCTGGCGAGCCGCGGCCTCTCGATGCAGGACGTGGTGACCGCGCTCGGACGCGCGCAGCTCGACACGCCGGCCGGCACGCTCGAGAACAAGCAGCAATCGCTGCTCGTGCGCACCGAGGCGCCGGTGGCGACCGCGGCCGACATCGCCGAGCTCTACATCAACGACGTGACGCGCGTCGGCGACGTCGCCACGGTGCGCGCCGGATCGGCTACGCCGACCACGATCACGCGCCTCTCCGGCCAGCTCGCGATCGGCATCGGCATCGTGCGCCAGGCGCAATCCAATACGCTCGACATCTCGGCCGGCGTGCGCGCGGCCATCGCCGACCTGCAGCGCGAGGCGCCGCAAGGCACCACGATCTCGATCATCTCCGACGACGCGACGTTCGTGAGCGCCTCGCTCTCGGAGGTGATGGAGACGCTGTTCATCGCCACCGGCATCGTCATCCTCGTCATTTATCTCTTCCTTACCTCGGTGCGGGCGACGCTGATCCCGGCGATCACGATTCCGGTCTGCACGCTGGGCACCGTCGCTGGCATCTGGATCGCCGGCTTCTCGGTCAACGTGTTCACGCTGTTCGCGCTCGTGCTGGCGACCGGCATGGTCGTCGATGACGCCATCGTCGTGCTCGAGAACATCGAGCGAAGGCGCCACCAGGGGGTCGGCCTCCGCGCCGCCGCCGTGCTCGGCACCCGTGAGGTTTTCTTTGCCGTCATCTCGACCACGGCGACGCTCGCCGCCGTGTTCATCCCGATTTCGTTCCTGCCCGGCACGGCAGGCAAAATGTTCGCCGAGTTCGGCTTCGTGCTCGCCTTCGCGGTCACGATCTCGGCGTTCGTGGCTCTGACGCTCTGCCCTGTGCTGGCCGCGAAGCTTCCCGAATGGGGCAAGGCGCGAAGGGCACGCGGGCCTAGCGCGCTAGGGCGGGTCTGGTTGCGAGTCGGCACGGCGGCCGCGGCGTTCTACAACCACTCGCTCGAATGGGCGCTGCGCCTGCGCTGGCTCGTGATCGCTGCCGCCGGCGCTTTCGCCGGCCTCGCCTACACGATCTTCCTCGTGCTGCCGCAGGAGCTGACGCCGTCCGAGGACCGTGGCACGATCACCATCCAGGCGCGCGGCGCGCAGGGCATCAATCTCGGCTACATGACCGAGCAGGTCGGCAAGATCGAGGCCATCCTGCAGGATTACGTGACCTCCGGCGAAGTGACGAACGTGCTTTCCTTTGTCGGGCGCGGCGGTATCAACCAGGCGCAGATCGTGGCGACGCTGGTGCCGTGGAACAAGCGGAAGCGCAGCCAGCAGCAGATCCAGGCCGAGCTGCAGCGCCGCTTCCGCGAGGTTCCCGCCCTCCGACTTTCCATGCGCGCGCCCAACAGCCTCGGCATCCGCGGCGCGGGCACGGGCTTGAACTTCGCGATCACCGGCGCCGACTACGCGGGCATGGCCGACACCGCGGAGAAACTCGTGGCCGCGATGGCGCAGAGCGCCAACTTCACCGACCCGCAGCTCGCCTACGACACGACGCAGCCGCAGCTGAACATCCGCATCGACCGCGAGGCCGCGACCAAGCTCGGCATCGCGATCGACGCGGTGACGACGCTCGTGCGCACGATGGTCGCCGAATACACCGCCGCGCAGCTCTTCGTGCGCGACCGCATCATCGACGTGGTGCTGACCTCGGGCGGGCGTCCGATCAACGACCCGACCGACGTCGAGACCCTCTTCATCAAGGCCAAGGACGGCCGCTTCATCCCGCTTTCCTCGGTCGTGGAGATCAAGGAAATCGCGGTGGCGCCCGCGCTCGGGCGCGAGAGCCAGCGCCGGGCCGTGCCGATCCGCGCCGGGCTCGCCGAAGGCTTCGCGATGTCGTCGGCCATCGCCGAGATGCGCGCGCTCGCGCGCCAGACGCTGCCGGCGGGCATGAACATCGTGCTGCTCGGCGAGGCCTACACACTCGAGCAGAGCACGCAGAGCGGCCTTATCGTCTTCGCCTTCGCGATCGTGATCGTGTTCCTAGTGCTGGCCGCGCAATTCGAGAGCATCGTCAGCGCCGCCGTCATCATGCTGACCGTGCCGTTCGGTCTCGCCGCCGCCGTCTATGCGATCCTGCTCACCGGCGGCTCGATCAATTACTACAGCCAGATCGGCCTCGTGCTGCTCGTCGGCATCATCGCCAAGAACGGCATCCTCGTCGTCGAATTTGCCGACCAGCTGCGCGACCAGGGCTTGCCGGTGGCGCGCGCAATCCGCGAATCGGCGCGCATCCGCTTGCGACCGGTGCTGATGACGATGATCGCGACCGTAATCGGCGGCCTGCCGCTCGTCTTCGCGTTCGGCGCCGGCGCCGAGGCGCGCGAGGCGCTCGGCTGGATCGTGGTTGGCGGCCTGGGCTTCGCCACGATCTTCACGCTCTATCTCATCCCGGTCTTCTATTCGCTGCTCGCCGGCTTCGCCAAAGCGCGCGCCAAGGAAGCCCAAGACCTCGAAGCCGAGCTCGTCGCCGCCTCTGGCGTCATGGACACGCACGCCGACCGCCCGGCGGATGAGAGCGCCACGCGTTGAGTACCGCCCCGGGGCTTCAGTGGAACGAGAGATAGTTCGACTGTACGAGCCAGAAGCCGACGCCCCATAGCAGCGCGGTGATGCCCGTCGTCACGGCAACCTTGAGCCAGACCCGCGGCCGGGCCGGCGCGCCGGCATCGTGCCCCAACGCCTCGTCGCCGGCGCGGCGGATGCCCCAGGGCAGGACGGCGAAGAACACCATCCACCACAGGATCACGAACATCACGATGCTGCTGGTCCACGTCACGGCATTAGGCCTGCTCGATCTCGACCAGCGTCCCGCAGAAATCCTTGGGGTGGAGGAACAGCACCGGCTTGTCGTGGGCGCCGATCTTGGGCTGGCCGTCGCCCAAAACACGCGCGCCTGCGGCCTTCAACTGATCCCGCGCGGCCAGAATGTCGTCGACCTCGTAGCAAACGTGATGCATGCCGCCCGAGGGGTTACCGGCGAGGAATTTCGCCACCGGAGAGTTTTCGCCAAGCGGATGAAGCAGTTCGATCTTCGTGTTGGGAAGTTCGACGAAGACGGTCGTTACGCCATGGGCCGGCATGTCCACGGGCTGCGAAACCTTGGCGCCCAGAATGTCGCGATAAATGCGGCTGGCCGCCAGCAAATCTGGGACTACAATGGCGACGTGATTTAATCGCCCGATCATGGTCTTGTCCCGGTATCCTGAGGCCATTACTTACACGCGTACGACGTGTACGGCGGTCGTGGGCTTCTTGCCCTTCGTCTCCATGACTGCACGCCGGATGGCCCGGTAAGCCGCTTCTTCGACCGCGCCGTCGTCGTTGCGCTGGCCGCCGGAGAGCTTGGCCAGAGCCTCCTCTATGGCTTCGACGATGGCGCCTTCGAGCTCGCGCTCGTCGCCCTCCTCGGCCAAGCCGTGCAGCGCCAGCTGCGGGTCGGCGATCAGGCGCCCCTTCCGGTCGAGGACGACAGTCGCCACCGCGGAACCGTTGTAAAGCATGCGCTTGCGCTCTTTGATCACCGCCCCGTCGAGCGCCACCAATTGCGTGCCGTCGAGAACGAGACGGCCATATGGCACTTCGTCGACGATCTCGGGTTTGCCCGGCGCCAAGCGCACCATCTGCCCATTGGTGGCGACGATCGTGTTCGGTATTTGCAGCGACTGCCCGAGCTTCTCGTGCTCCATCATGTGCCGCGCCTCGCCGTGCACGGGCACGAGGATATGCGGACGGATCCATTGATACATTTGCGCGAGCTCGTCGCGCGCCGGGTGGCCGGAGACGTGGACGAAATGATCCTTTTCGGTGATGACCTCGGCGCCGAGCATCGCCAGCGCGTCGTGCAGGCGGTTGATGGCGCGCTCGTTGCCCGGAATGATGCGCGACGAGAAGATCACTGCGTCGCCCGTTTCGAGCGAGACCGCGGGATGGGTTCCGGCGGCGATGCGCGCCAACGCTGCGCGCGGCTCACCCTGGCTGCCGGTGGCCGCCATCAGCACCTTGTGGCGCGGCAGCTCGGCGGCTTCCTGATCGGAGAGGAACGGCGCGATATCGCGGAGATAACCCGTCTCCTTCGCGGCCTCGTAGATGCGCCAGAGCGAGCGGCCGACGAGCGCGGCATGGCGCTTCGTGGCCTTGGCTACCGCGGCCACCGTTTCGAGCCGCGCCACGTTGCTGGCGAAGCAGGCGATGACGACGCGCTTCTCGTAGCGCTTGACCAGATCGATCAGGCTCGCGCGCACTTCTGTCTCCGAGCCAGAGACGCCGGAGCGAAAGACGTTGGTCGAATCGCCGACACAGGCGAGCACGCCCTGGTCGCCGATACGGCGCAGCTGCGCCTCATCGACCGGCTGGCCGATCAGCGGCGCGGGATCGAGCTTCCAGTCGCCGGTGTGGAAGAGCGTGCCGACGGGCGTGCGAATCAGCAGCGCATTGGGCTCGGGGATCGAGTGGGTCAGCGTCACCATCTCGATGTCCCAGAAATTCCCGACCTTAAAGCGAGCACCTTGCTTCACGACGGTGATGCGCGCCTGGTCTTCGAGCCCCACGTCCTGCAGCTTGCGCTTCAGCACCGCGGCGGTGAACGGCGTCGCCCACATCTTGCAGCGCAGCCGTTCCCAGAGATACGGCACGGCGCCGATGTGGTCTTCGTGCGCGTGGGTGAGCACGAGGCCGTCGAGCTTGTGGGCGCGGTCGACGATCCAGCCCGGATCAGGCATCAACACGTCGACGCCTGGCACCTGCTCGTCGGCGAAAGTGACCCCGCAATCGACCATGAGCCAGCGGCCGCGATAGCCGAACAGATTCATGTTCATGCCGATCTCGCCGGCGCCGCCGAGCGGAAGGAACAGCAATTCGTCGCTATTGGCGGCTTTCGCGCGGGCGTCCATCAGCGCTTGTTCCGGTAATAGATGTCGGCGATGCCGCGGAGCGTGAGATCGGGGTCGATGTGCTGGATCGCCGGGCAGCCGGCGGCGATCAGCGGCACAAGCCCGCCCGTGCCGATGACGGTGAGTTTGCCGCCTTGCTCCTGCTGAATGCGGTCCAAGAGACCCTCGATCAAGCCGATATAGCCCCAATAGATACCGGACTGCATGGCGCCGACCGTGCCGTGGCCGATCACCCGCGGCGGGCGCCGGATCTCGATGCGCGGCAGTTTGGCGGCGCCCATATACAACGCTTCGAACGCAAGGTTTATGCCGGGCGAGATGACGCCGCCGACATAGTTTCCATCCTGATCCAGCACATCGAAGGTAGTGGCGGTGCCGAGGTCGACCACGACGGCGGGCATCGGAAACCGCGATTT
>JBKOUH010000070.1:0-2704 GCA_046723285.1 Pseudomonadota bacterium | reverse complement strand
GGGAGAGACGGTGCCGGAGGTCTGGATTCTGGGCAGCTCCGATTACGGCGCGCAGGTGGCCGCGCATTTCGGCCTGCCCTTTTGCTTCGCCTATTTCTTTTCCGACGGGGCCGGCGCCGAAACGGCCGTTTCGATTTATAAACAGAACTACCGTCCGAGCGCCCGCCATCCCAATCCGCATCCGGCACTGTGCGTCTGGGCCCTCGCCGCACCGACCGAGGCGGAAGCAGTGCATCATTTCACGCCGCGCGCCAAATGGCGCCTTTTCCGCGAGCGCGGGATTTTTCCGCCGATTGACACGCCCGAGGAGGCGATTGCCTATCCCTACACAGAGGTCGAGAAAGCCCGGATGGACAAGATGCGGCGTGACGGCTTCGTTGGCACGCCGGGACAGTTAGGTGAGCGCCTGCGTGCTCTGGCCGCGGCTTTTGACGTCGGGGAACTCGCCATCGTCACCTGGACCCACGACGAGAACGTGCGTCGCCAGAGCTATGCGCTGATCGCCGACGAATTCGGTTTGTGCAGCGCCGTGCAGACGGGTCTCGCCGCTGATTAGACTTAGACCGAGCTAGATCGAAACGCATCGAAAAGCATAATTGGAAGCAGTGCGCTGCCCTCGACCGAACGAAGATCAACTACCCTGCAAAGGTGGATGGGCTGCCTCGCCATCACCCAGCGCGATGGCCGCCTTTAGGCTGAGTTTCCCGTTCATCGATTATGCGATTTCGGTCGACCGCCAGGCTGGGAGCGCTCCAATTTGGGGACTTTTGCCGGTCCCAGGGTGCCCCCCCTTCTGTATCTGACACAGACCTTTTTACGACCCTTCGGCAAACGCACCGTCGTCGGCAATGCGAACTTCGGCCAAGATTGACCGGAATGTTGGTTCTCGCTTTTCGAGAAGGCGAGGGGCAATTGCGGAGCCGCGCCAATTTAGTGGTGATGATGGGCGGTATTCATTGACACCGGCGAACGCCGATGTGAACGTCAATCGCCGAGGGGAGAACACCATGACCACAAGTCGCTTATTTGCGTTCGCCATCGCGGCGGCGCTCGCGTCGCCGGCGGCCGCCCAGCAGGTCCAGCTCAAGGCCGGAACCTTCCTGCCCACGGTCGACACCTTCTGGTATCCACCAATCCAAAAGTTTCTCGACACGGTGAACGAGAAGGGCAAGCAAGTCGGCCTTTCGATCAACATGGTCGCGGCCGGCGGCAAGGGTATGTCGCCCTTCGAGATGGGGAACGCCCTCCAGTCCGGCGTGCTCGATCTCATCCACCTCGCCGGCACCTTCTACAACAAGATCGTGCCGCTCGCGGATGCGCAAAAGCTCTCGACCATCAGCACCGCTGAGGAGCGCAAGAACGGCACCTACGCGGCGCTTGAGCCGATCTATAACCAGCGCCTGAACGCGCACTATCTCGGGCGCTGGGGCGAGGGCGTGCCGTTTCACTTCTACATGAACAAGCGCGTCGAGAGTGCGGACTTGAAGGGCATCAAGATCCGCGGCACGTCCGTTTATCAGGCCTTCATCGAGCGGCTCGGCGGCACCTTGGTGCTGACGCCGCCGGCCGAGGCCTACACCGCCGTCGAGCGCGGCGTCGTCGACGGCCTCGGCTGGCCGCTCTGGGGCATCGAGGCCTGGGGCTGGCAGAAGATCCTCAAGTACCGCATCGAGCCCGGCTTCTATTCGGCCGATGTGAGCGTACTCGTGAACCTCGACACCTGGAAAAAACTCGCCAAGCCGCAGCAGGACGTGCTCACAGCGGCGATGATCGAGCTCGAGAACGAGTTCCCGAAGCTCCGCGCCAAGAACGACGAGGCGGCGCGCAAGATCCAAGCCGATGCCGGTATCCAGGTGATCACGCTGCCCCCGTCCGAGGCGGCCAAGTGGCTGAAGGCGGCCGAGGATGCTGGCTGGGACGATCTCATGAAGAAGGATCCGGTCAACGCGCCCAAGCTCCGTGCGCTGACCACCGGGAAGAAGTAGAGACGGGCCGCCGCGCGGACCACGCGCGCGCACGGCATGAGGAAGAAATTCGGACAGCGCTGCCTCGCGGCCCTGGAGTGGACGCTCGACGCCACGGGCGCCGCCTTCGGTCTCGTGATCGGCGCGCTGATCCTGCTCATGGTGCTCGAGATCGCGATCCGCGTCTTCGGCACCGGATCGCTCGCCTGGCTGATCGAGGTGGCCGAATACACGATGGCCGGCGGCACCTTCCTCGCCGCACCCTGGGTGCTGCGCCAGGGCGCCCATGTGCGCATCGACATCCTTCTGACCGCGCTGCCGCAGCGCATCACCAAGCGGATCGAGCAGTTCGTCGACCTCGCCGGCTGTGCGGTCTCGGCCCTGCTCCTCTACTACGGCTGCGTCATGGTGCTGCGCGCGTGGCAGGCGAACATCGTCCTCTACAAGAGCTGGTGGACGCCGGAATGGCTGGTGCTGCTGCCGTTTCCGGTCGGGTGTCTGCTGCTGTTCGTCGAGTTCGTGCTCCGCGTCCTCCGCGTCGAAGGCGTGGTGAGCGACGAGATCGACCCAACGAAGCGCGCGAGCATCTGAACGATGGATTGGTCGCTGGCACTGGGCCTGATGCTGGGAATGGTATGCCTTTTCCTAGCGCTCGGACTGCCGGTCGCGTTCGCCTTCTTCCTCACCAACATCATCGGCGTCATCGTGTTCATGGGCCTCGACCGCGGGATGGTCTGGCT
>JBKOUH010000162.1:0-5747 GCA_046723285.1 Pseudomonadota bacterium | reverse complement strand
CTCGATGGCGGGTCCGCATTCGATCAAAAGCGCGGTGTCTCCGGAAAAATCGCGCACTTCCCTGACGCTGGTGCAGGCGGCGAGGAGCGCGGCCAAGGCAGAAGCAATGAGGAGGCGCGGCATCGGAGAGTTTCCCCGCAGGTTCCGCCCTCGACGTGCCGGGGACGAAATTGGTTCCTCGGCAAAGAGCCGGAGCCGGCGCGCGATGTGGCGGACCGAGACGGCGTGGAGCTCCATCAGCTGCAGCTCGGTTTCGTCGGGCGCGGCCGGCGCCGCCGCCATCAGCTCGTCGGCGACGACTTCGAGCTTGTCGGAGAGCGCGTTCCAATCGGGGCGCGGCGCCGCGTCGCTCATCGGCCCTTGAAGCGGGGCGGCCGCTTCTCGACGAAGGCGGTCGAGCCTTCCTTGTGGTCTTCGGTGAGCTTCAGCACGCTCTGGCCGATGCGCTCGAAGTTGCGGCCCGTCTCGATATCGACGTTGACGCACTGGTTGATGACGAGCTTGGCCGTGCCAAGCGCCAGCGGCGCCTTCTTGGCGAGCAGCTCGGCGAATTCGATGGCGCGCGCCATCAGCTTCTCGGCCGGCAGCACTTCGTCGACGAGGCCCAGCTCCAGCGCCTTGGCCGCCGACACGATCTCGCCGGTCATGACGAGGCGCTTGGCCTTGGCCGGCCCCACGAGCTTCACCAGCCGCGAGATGCCCCCAGAGCCGGGGATGAGCCCGACATTGTTCTCGGGCAAACCCATGCGCGCGCTGTCGGCCGCGAAGCGGAAGTCGCAGGAGAGCGCCAGCTCCAGCCCGCCGCCGGCCGCGACGCCGTTGATGGCGGCGATCACCGGCACCTCCATCTGCTCGATCTCGTCGAACACGTTGTGGATCATGCGCACGCGGCGGCGGAAACCCTTGGGGCCGACGGCCGAGAGATCGCCCATGCCGCGCACGTCCTCGCCGGCCGAGAACGCGCGGCCGGTGCCGGTGACGATGAGCACGCGCAGCGCATCGTCCTCGACGAGGGCGCGCACCGCGTCGCGCATCTCCTCGCGCATCTTCTGGTTCCAGGCATTGAACACGTCCGGCCGGTTCAAGCGCAGGATCGCGATCTCGTCGCGGCGGTCGAAGGCGAGGAATTCGTAGCTCATCAACGGCGTCCCTATCGGCGTTTCGGCTTGCGCTTGGCCGGCGCGGATTTTCGAGCGCCTGCGGCTCTCTTCTTCGCTCCGCCGGCGCCCGGCGCAACGATCGACCCCGGCAGATCGGGCCGCAGCTCGTCGATCTGCCCGAGGTTCCAGAGGGCCCAATGCAGGTTCTGGTCGGCGTGGCGGAGGATGAGCTGAAGCTGCGGCAGCTCGGTGGCGTCGTAGACCGCGCGCGCGAGTGCTCGCGCGCGGCGGAGATTGGCGATCATTTGCGGGCGGGTCATCGCGTTCCTCCGCTCAGCGGTCGAGCGCGCGGCGGAATTCCTTCGGCCGCTTGTCAATAATGCGCTTGGTCTTCAAATCGTAGCGCGGCAGGCCGCCGGGCTTCACGGGCGCGACGTCGAGCCGGACATGCAGCGCGCGGTGGATGACGTCGGCAACGCGCGCCGCCAGCGCGTGCCAGTCAGCTTCCGGCGTCGACGGATCGGGCTCGAATTCGACCATCATTTGGTCGTTGGATTCGATGCGCTCGAGCACGAGCTGATAGAATGGGCTGACGCCGGGCATCTCGCCGAGCAGGTTCTCGACCGCAGTCTGATAGACGTTGGTGCCGCGCACGGTCACCATGAAGTCGGTGCGGCCCAGGACGACGCCGGGGAATTTCGCCCAGGTGCGGCCGCAGTCGCACCCGTGCACGCGGCGCACGAGGTCGTGGCTCCGGTAGTTCAGCAGCGGCTGGGCGCTGTAGGTGTAGCTGGTGATGATGTTCTCGCCGATCTCGCCCTCGCCGCATTCGGCGCCGCTCGCCGGATCCATCGACCAGCAGAAGACGTTCATCTCGTTGACGTGCACGCCGTCGCGCTCGGGACAGCCGGGCGCGAAGGCCTCGATCTCGGCGATGCCGAGCAGCTCGCCCGAATCGGCGCCCCATGCTTCGTCGATCTGCCGCTTCATCGCCGGGAGCGCGAAGGGGCCGGGCTCGCCGGCGTGATAGGTGTACTTGATCGAGGTATCGCGCAATTCGACGCCCATCTGGCGCGCGACTTCGGCCAGGCGCAGCGCGAAAGTCGGCGTCGAGATCAGCACGGTCGGCTTCATGCGCTGGATATTGCGGATGTGGCCCTGGCTATCGGCGCCGCCGCCCGAGATGACGCGGCAGCCCATGCGCCGCGCCGCGAAATAGCACGACCAGAAGCCGGCGAAATTGCCCCAGTTGAAGGCGAAGTAGAACGTGTCCGACGGACGGATGCCGTGCGCCCAGAAGCCGTAGGTCCAGGACTCGCCGACGCGCTCGGTGTCGTAGGCCGAGTAGGGGACGGCGAGCGGCAACCCGGTCGAGCCCGACGTTTCGACGTGATGCGCGACCATCTCGAGCGGCAGCGCCAGCGTGTCGCCATAAGGCGGATGCTGCTGCTGCAGATGGATGAAGTCCTGCTTGTCGGTGAGCGGGACCAGCCGCTTGAAGTCGTCGATCGTCTTGATGTGGCGCGGCTTCAGCCCGCGCTCGTCGAAGCGCCGGCGATAGAACGGGCTGTAGCTATAGACATAGTCGACGAGCTTCCGGAGCTTCGTCAGGTGCAGCGCATCGAGCTCGGCGCGCGGCATGGTCTCGGTGAGCTTGTTCCAGAACTTGGCCTGCCGCGCGCGCGGCGTCAGCAGGCTTACATGGGCCGGCATCGTCTTCCTCCCAAGCTTTCTCTCTTCTATCTCGTCATCCCGACCGGAGCGGCGCCTTCGCGCCGCGGAGTGGAGGGATCGTGCCGTAGCTGGCCCGCGATCCCTCGGCTTCGCACGGCGCAAGAGCGCCATGCTTCGCTCGGGATGACGTCCATCATTATGGCGTTGCGCCTCTACTTACCCCGAAACGCCGGCTTGCGCTTCTCGAGGAAAGCCTTGATGCCTTCCTCGGCGTCGGCCGATTGCAAGAGCACGGTCTGGTTCGCGCGCTCTTGCGCCAAGCCTTGCGCGAGGCTGCCGGCGAGGCCGCTCTTCATCGAGAGCTTGATGTAACCTTGCGCCATCGTCGGCCCCGATGCGAGCTTCGTCGCATAGGCGATGACGTCGGACCAGAAGTTCTCGGCCGGAAACACGCGCTCGACGATGCCGAGCTCGGCCGCGCGCTGCGGGCCGACCATCTCGCCGGTGATCATGAGATGCAGCGCCTGGCCGGGCTGGATGAGCCGTGCGAGCCGCTGCGTGCCGCCCATGCCGGGCGAGAGGCCCAAATTCACCTCGCCGAGGCCGATGCCATATTTCCCCTCCGCCGCAAAGCGGAGGTCGCAGCCGAGCGCCAGCTCGAGCCCGCCGCCGATGCAGTGGCCGGCGATCGCGGCGACGAAGATCTTCGGCGTGCGCTCGATCATGTCCACGGTTTCGTGCGCCATGGTCAGGAAGTCGGCGAAGGCCTGCGGCGTCGTGCCCTTCAAGGTCGAGATGTCGGCACCGGCCGAGAAGAACTTCTCGAGCGCGCTCTTGATGACGACGCAGCGAACGCCCTCGTCGTTGCGCGCTTGGTCGATGCAGCGCTGCAGCTCGAGCAGCGTCGCCTTGGTGTAGGCGTTGGCGGGCGGGTTCTGCATCGCGATGATGCCGACACCGCCTTCGCGCGTGAGATTATAGGCCACGCGTTCCTCCCTTTCGATGTTCCGGTGCCCCGCGCCAGAACCGGTCCGGCAGTCCTCCTCCAAAGCGCGTCGGTCCGACAAAGGCGCGGGGCATCTCGTGGCCGCTAGAGAAAGCGGCGATTGGCGTTGTGGTCGGGGACGTCGAGGCCGAGCTCCTGGATCAGCGGGACCGTGTCCTCGATGTATTTCTTGCGAAGCTCGGCGTTGGTGTGCGCCTTGATGCCCCACTTCACGTATTGCGACGAATTCTTGGAGTCCGACTTGCCGAACATGTCGAGCGCGGCCGGCCACCATTTGTGCAAGAGGTCCTGCGACTCGCGCCGGCCGTCGGCGGATTTCACGACGCGCTTCATGTGGCGGAAGCCGGCGGTGGCGTGGAAGTGCTCTTCCTTCTCGAGCTGCTCGGAGACGCGCGCGAGCGGCTCGTAGGTGCTGCCCATCCATTCGATGCCCACATATAAACCGACGCGGTCGATGAGCATGTGGAACAGCGAGATGTCGCACCAGGACTTGAGCGGCAGCTCGAACGCGTATTGCCCGACCCATTCGGGATTGTAAGGATCCTCGCCGAGGCTGCGGATGATGTCGGCCACGAATTGGCCGTGCCCCACCTCCTGCTTCACGATCTCGGCCTCGATCATCATCGCGCGGCCGTCGGGCGCGTAGCGCAGGCCGGCGTCGGCGATGTTGGCGACGATCGTGCGGTAGTTGGGATTGCCGCAATTCTCGACATGTGCGTATTTCAGCAGCTTCACCATGAAGCGGCGGAAATCGTCGGGCATCTCGGGATCGTTGCGCTTGTACATGCGCAGCTTCGATCCGGCCACCTTGATGGGCTTCAAGTCGTGTCCGGGGATTTTTTCGGTTTCCATGATCACTTCGTCTCCGCGGCTTGGGTCCGGAGGAGGCCCGCCAGCATGCTGGTGCGCAGCGCGCGCACGAGTTCGGGGCCGCCGAGCGCCTGGCGCCGGCGATACCATTCGAGGAAGGTTCCGTCGTGGAGCGCCATCACGATCGCCGCCTGCTCGCGCGTGCGCAGGTCGGCGCGGAACTCGGCGCGGCGCTTGCCGAGCGCGATGATGCTCTCGATCGCCTTGTAGAGCCGGTCGTAGATGGCGCGGATGCGCGCTTCGACTTGCCCGCCCGTGCCGGTGAATTCGAGCGACATCAGGATCAGCAGCAGCACGTCCTCGGCGCGCTCGACGCCCAACTGCGCCTGGCCGTGCATGAAGGCGACGAGGCGGTCAGCGGCGCCGGGCCCGGCCTCGGCGACGCGCTCGGTCATGCCGTCGACGACGATGGTCTCGACCCGGTCGAGAAGGGCGGCGAGCAGCGCCTCCTTGTTGCGGAAGTAGAAGTAGACGGCGCCCTTGGTGAGATGCGCGGCCACTGCGATCTCGTCGACCGTCGTGTGGCGATAGCCCTGCGAGACGAAGAGCGCGCGCGCGGCCATCAGCAGGCCTTCGACGCTGGCTTCGCGCTGGGCCTTCTTCGTGCTGGGGCGGAGGGCGAGGGCGGCTTGGGCCATTGGCCGATCTAAGATACTGACCAGATAGTATGTAAGCGCCCGGGCGGAGTCAACGGCGCGAGACCGCGCACCGTGTCCTGGTCAGAGCCCGGCTGCGGCGGCGAGGGAGAGCGACTCGGTGCTGGCCTCGAGCGCGGCGATGAAGTTCTGCTGCCAGCGCTCGGCATCGGCGTGCTTGATGACGACCCGGAGCGCGGTCCAGCGCTCGCGCCGCTCGTCGAGCGACATGATCAAAGCCGCGTGCAGCGCATCCGCCACCGCATCGATGTCGAAGGGATTGACGATGAGCGCCGCGTCGAGCTCGGCGGCGGCGCCCGCGAACGGCGAGAGCACGAGCACGCCGGGATCGGCCGGATCCTGCGACGCCACGTATTCCTTGGCGACGAGATTCATGCCATCGCGCAGCGGCGTCACGAGGCCGACATGGGCCGCGCGGTAGAAGCCGGCCAGCGTTTGGGG
>JBKOUH010000525.1:0-3338 GCA_046723285.1 Pseudomonadota bacterium | reverse complement strand
ACGATGGCCGACACGGTGGTCGCCATCCTCGCCAACAAGGGCTTGCCCAAGGCGCAGCGCGAGGAGCGCTTCCGCCAGATCTATCGCGCCAATTTCGACGGCCCGATCATCGCCCAGTCGGTGATGGGTCCGCCGTGGAAGAGCGCGTCGCCCGCGGCGCGCCAGGAATACCTCCAGGTGTTCGAGACCTACATCGCCAAGGTCTACGCCGCGCAGCTCTCGACTTATTCCGGCGAGAAGCTCGAGGTGATCAAGAGCGAGGCCGATGGGCCCGGCGCCACGATCGAGAGCCGCATCGTCGACCCCAAGAGCGGCCGCACGGTCAGCATCGTCTGGCGGCTTCGCCCCACCGACGGCAAGATGAAGGTGCGCGACGTGCTGATCGAGAACATCAGCATGGCGCTGACGCAGCGGCGCGAATTCGCGGCCGTGCTGCAGCGGCGCGGCGGCACCGCGGAGGCGCTCACCGCCGCCATCCGCGAGAAGATCGCGGATCTCGACAATCCGAAGAAGAAGTGACCGGCGGCGCTTGAGCCGGGGAAGACGGGACTCGCCTTTCTTCCAGGCTTCCGGGCTACCGCGCATGCTCGCCCCGCTTTCGCGTATCGGGATTTCTGCCGATTGAGCGAGCGCCGGCCGCGCTCCGGTTCCCTTCGCCACTGCAATTCTACCGTGACGGCGGCGGGAACTCCTGGCGCCGCAAGCGCGTTGATTCCGCGCTTTTCGGGGCGTTCAGCAGCGCCGCCCATCCCATCCATATATCGCGTGGTGCTCGTCACATGCTTGTTACATTCCGAAACAAAGCGAAGCGCGCGGGATTGGCCGCCGGCGTCGCGGCCGCGATCACGGCCGGCGCTATCGCCGTCATGCCCGCCCGTGCCGCCGATCCGCAGTCGGATGCGCGCAGCATCGTGAGCTCCATGGCCGAGGCGGTCCTCGCCACGCTCCGCGCCGGCGCCGACAAGCCGGCGCGCGAAGCGCAGTTCCGCGAAATGTACCGGCGCAACTTCGACAACGCCGGCATCGCCGCCTGGGCGGCCGGACGCGCCTATGCCGCCGCCTCGCCCGCCGCGCGCCAGGACTATGTGCGCACCTTCGAGGACTACATCGTCAAGGCTTACGCGGCGCAGCTCAGCAAGTACAAAGGCGAGCGCCTGCGCGTCGATAATGTGGAGCGCGACGGGCAGTACACGGTCGTGATCAGCAATCTCGTGCCGCCCGATCCGCGCGACCCGCACGAGATCGAGATGCGCTGGCGCCTGTCGAACGGCGCCGGCCGCATGGTCGTGAGTGACGTCGTCATCGACAAGATCAGCATGGCGCTGACCGAGAAGCGCGCGTTCACCGACTGGCTGCACGAGAAAGGCGGCACGCTCGAGGGCCTGACCGCCAAGCTCAAGGAAAAGATCGCCGCCATCGATCGCGGATCCTGAGGCGAAGCGGCGGGCTTTCCGCCGGCGACCTCACGAATTCGCCAGCGCGGGCGCCGCGGTCTTGCCGAGCGCGGCCTTGCGCAGAACCGGATTCACCTGCTCGCCGAACAGCGTCCACGCGCGCTCGACATCCTCGCGATTGCTCATCATCGCGACGAAGTGCCCGGCGCCCGTGAAGCGGCACTGCTCGACGATCTGCTCGGCGACCTGGCTCGGCGTGCCCGTGACGAACTCGTCGTCGCCGACGATGAAGCCCGCCGACGGATTGGGGATGTCGAGCAGCGCGGTCTTCATCGCCGCGCGCGGATCGATGGCGACTCCGGTTTTCATCTGCTCGACCGCGGCCCGGCTCGCCGCCTGCGCCTCCGCTTCCGACTCGGAGATCGAGACGATGCGGCGGATCGCGAGCTGCTCGGGGCCGGCCGGCGCGCCGAGCCGCTCCGCCTCGTCGCGATAGGCGTCGAAGATATCCTTGACGCGCTCCCGCGATTGGAAGCTTGTGCAGATCTTGGAGCCGCGCCGCACGGATTTCCGCGCCGACGCCGTGCTCAAGACCGTGGTCCATTTCGGCGGCGCCGGCTGCTGCAGCGGCCGCGGCGCGATGCGGAGATTGTCGAAGTTCCAGAACTTGCCGTGATGCGAAACGATCGGGTTCGCGAGCGCGGCGTCGAGGACCTCGAGCGACTCGTCGAAGCGCTGGCGGGCCTCCTCGTAGCTGAGGCCGACGAGCTTCAGCTCGTTGGGAATGCCGGCCGCGGTTCCGATCTCGAGCCGCCCGCCGGTGAGGTGATCGAGCATGCCGATCTCCTCGACCACGCGCCACGGATCGTAATAGGGCAGGACCATGCCCAAGGTGCCGAGCCTCAGGCGCTTCGTGCGCGTCGCCATGTGGGCGATGATCAGATTGGGCGACGGGCTGTAGCCGCGTCCGAAATGATGCTCGCTGAAGAAGATGCCCTCGAAGCCGAGCGGCTCGGCCCGCTCCCAGAGGCTGAGATAGCGCTGGAAATGCTCTGACGCCTGTTCGGGCGAGACCTCTAGCGGCCGGCCATGCTCGCCGGGCGCGAAGAAGAACTCGAAGATCCATGGCTTGATCATGACGCCCGACCGCTGGCTAGACCCGCAGCCGGTTATAGCCGATTTGTGCTGCCGGCCTGCATGAATAGCGCTCGGCCTTGACCCACTCTAATCCGTGACCTCGGGCTACGCTCTCACCAGCGGCTTGTACTTGATGCGGTGCGGCTGGTCGGCTTCGGCGCCGAGGCGGCGGTGGCGGTCGGCCTCGTAGTCCTGGTAGTTGCCCTCGAACCACACGACGCGGCTCTCGCCCTCGAACGCCAGCATGTGCGTGCAGATGCGGTCGAGGAACCAGCGGTCGTGGCTGATCACGATCGCCGAGCCCGCGAATTCCAACAGCGCCTCTTCGAGCGCGCGCATCGTGTCGACGTCGAGATCGTTGGTGGGCTCGTCGAGCAGCAAAAGATTGGCGCCCGACTTCAGCACTTTCGCGAGGTTCACGCGATTGCGCTCGCCGCCCGACAGCACGCCGACCTTCTTCTGCTGATCGGTGCCCTTGAAGTTGAAGTTGGAGACATAGGCGCGGCTCGGCATCTCCTTCTTGCCGATCTGGATCACGTCGAGGCCGTCGGAGAGCTCCTCCCACACGGTCTTGTTGGGATCGAGGTTCTCGCGCATCTGCTCGACATAGCCGAGTTTCACGGTCGAGCCGACCTTGAACGTGCCCGCATCGGGCTTTTCCATGCCGGCGATCATCTTGAACAGCGTCGTCTTGCCGGCGCCATTGGGGCCGATGATGCCAACGATGCCGCCGCGCGGGAGGTCGAAGGACAGCTTGTCGATCAGCAGCCGGTCGTCGAAGCCCTTGGACAGCTCGTTCGTCTCCAC
>JBKOUH010000517.1:0-5316 GCA_046723285.1 Pseudomonadota bacterium | reverse complement strand
CGCGGAAGTTGCTGCTACAGCCCTTCGCTTACGAGGAGCTGAAGCGCGCGCTGCAGGCACGGCAGATCAAGATCGAATCGCTCGCGCAGCGCCTCGGCTACGCGCCGATCTCGACGCTCGAGCCCGAGCCCATCCCGCTCGACACCAAAGTCGTTCTGGTCGGCGAGCCGATGCTTTACTACCTGCTCTCGGCCTACGACCCCGAATTCGTCGAGCTGTTCAAGGTCCAGGCCGAGCTTTCCGACCGCATCGACAACGTGCCTGAAGCGCTCCAGGCCTATGCACGGCTCATCGCCAAGCTGGTGCGGCGGGAGAAGCTGCGCCCCTTCGCCGCCACGGCAGTGGCGCGCGTGATCGAGCACAGCGCCCGCATGGTCGAGGATAGCGACAAGCTCTCGGCGCGCTTTGCCTACATCCTCGACCTGCTGCGCGAGGCCGATTATTGGGCCGGCGAGGACGGCGCCACCCACACCGCCGTCCCGGAAGTGGAGGCGGCGCATGTGGATCAAGCGATCTCTGCGCGCATCCGCCGCGCCGACCGCATTCGCGAGGCGATGCAAGAACAGATCACGCGCGGCCAGGTGCTGATCGACACTGCCGGGGCCAAGGCCGGGCAGGTCAACGGGCTTTCGGTGCTGCAGGTCGGCAATTTCATGTTCGGCAAGCCCTCGCGCATCACCGCGCGCGTGCGCATGGGGCGCGGCGAGGTGGTCGACATCGAGCGCCGCGTCGAGCTCGGCGGGCCGCTGCACACCAAGGGCGTCATGATCCTGGCCGGCTATCTCGGCGCCAAATTCGCGGCCGACCGGCCGCTGGCGCTTTCGGCGACGCTCGTCTTCGAGCAATCCTATGGTGGTGTGGACGGCGACAGCGCCTCCTCGGCCGAGCTTTACGCTCTCCTCTCGGCGCTCGCCGAGATTCCGATCCGTCAGAATTTCGCGGTCACCGGCTCGGTCAACCAGTTCGGCCAGGTGCAGGCGATCGGCGGCGTCAACGAGAAGATCGAGGGCTTCTTCGACGTCTGCGCCGCGCGCGGCATGAAAGGCGACGAGGGCGTGCTGATCCCCGCGTCCAACGTCGTGAACCTCATGCTGAGGAGGGACGTGATCGAGGCCGCGCGCGCCGGGCGCTTCCGCATCTTTCCGGTCACGGCCATCGACGAGGGTATCGAGCTGCTGACCGGCGTCGCGGCCGGCGCCGCGCGCGCCGACGGCGCGTATCCAACCGGCACTGTGAACGCGCGCGTGGCGGCGCGGCTCGAGGCCTTCGCCGCCGCGGCGCGCCGCTTCGCGCTGCGTCCGGGCGAAGGAAACGGTGAGGGCGAGGAGGGCAAGAAGAAGTGAAGCCGCGCTATTTCGAGGATTTCGCCGCAGGCGACCGGGTGGTGACGCAGGGCATCACGCTCACGGAGGCCAACATCATCGACTACGGACTGCGCTTCGATCCGCAGCCGCTCCACATCGACAAGATCGCGGCCGAGCAGGGCTTCTACCACGGGCTCATCGCCAGCGGCTGGCAGGTCGCGGCGCTTTCGTTCCGCCTGTTCTGGCAGAGCGGCTTCATCTACGGCGGATCGCTGGGCTCGCCCGGCGTCGACGACCTGCGCTGGCTGAAACCGGTCAGGCCCGGCGACACGATCTTCGTCGAGGCCTCGGTTGCCGGCACCCGCCTCTCCTCGAAAGGCGACCGCGGCTACGTCTGCGTCGCCTATGCGGTCAAGAATCAGAAAGGCGAAACCGTGCTGACCATGACCGGCACGCAGATCATGGCCCTTCGCCCCTCGCGCGAGCCGCGCCCCAAGACGAAGGCGAAGTAAAGCGCGCGTGCCGCGCGACGGGCTCCGCCGAGGTGCCCGCGAAGGGCCCTTCCGCCGCGCGCCGAGTTCGGCCACTCTCCGCCGCCCCGATCATTGCGGAGAATTTCCATGGCGAAGCGGCACAATCCGGCGACCGTGCATGCGCCGGCCGGCAAGTACAGCCACGGCGTCGAAGCCCCGGCGGGCGCGCGCCTTTGCTACGTTTCGGGCCAGGTCGGCGTGAAGCCCGACGGCACGACGGCGCCGAACGACGCCGCGCAGTGCGAGCAGGCTTGGGCCAACGTGAAGAACGTGCTCGCCGCCGCCGGCATGGGCCTCGAGGACATCATCAAGCTCAACGCCTATGTGACGCGCACCGATCTCATCCCGGTCTATCGCACGGCGCGCGACCGCGCCGTCGGCGCCGCGCCGCCGCCGGCCTCGACGCTCGTCGTCGTGGCGGCGCTGGCGAACCCGGCCTGGGTGGTGGAGATCGAATGCGTGGCGGCCAAGGCGTAACGCGTGCCGTTCAGTTACGGGAACGGCGAGCCCGCGTCCCCGCGTAATAGGACGATTCGGAATTGATCCGCCCCATGCGCCGCCTTCTCGCTCACATCGTTCTGCTCGTCTGCTGCGCGGCCGGCGCGGCCACGGCGCAGATGCAATCGTTGCCGCCGTCCGTCGACCTCGGCATCCGCAACATCATGCAGGACACCGACGTTTGGTGCTGGGCCGCCGTGGCGCAGCAGGTGATCGTGAAGCGCAAGGGCCGCTCGCCGCCGCAATGCGCGCTTGTGGCGATGGTGCATGGGCGCTTTCCGAGCTATTGCTGCCCCAACTACGAGCGCTGCGCGGTGCCCGGAGACCTCCGCCAGATCCAAACGCTCATCCGCAATTTCGGCCAGCGCACCTCCTCGCTCTCGGCGCCGACCAATGCGATGTCGCTCTATCGCACGCTGCGCGCCGGGCGCCCGATCATCCTCGCGATCCGCAATTCGCCCCGTACCGGCCACGTCGTGGTGCTTACCGGCATGAGTTGGACCGATGGCCCCAACGGGCCCGAAGCGACCCTCCACATCAACGACCCGCTGCAGCTGATTCCGAACCGATTGAGCTTCCGCGCGCTGGTGCCGCGCTGGCAGGCGGCGCTCGTGGTTTATTAGGCGCGAAACCCGTTACCTCAACACATTGCCCTCCCCGCGAAAGCGGGACCGACCACGCTTCCGCGAAAGGGGCGTCTGCGGCCAATGGGCATCTTCGGCGAGATTGGGCCCCCGCCTTCGCTGGGGCGAAGAGATCAAAATTTTCCATAGTAACTTCATAGACTTAGAGGCATGCACCGAGCGCGGGGTAAGGGGCGGGCGCGACGGCCTTCCGCCGCGCCGCGCAAGGTATTGTTAACCGCACCCCTCTAATCAGCATTGCCAATCGCTTAAGCCGCGGAACTCCGCCAGCCGGACCCCATGATCCCGACCATCGCCTCCACCGAACGCAAGGGCTCGCTGCTCTCCCGTTACACGCAGCGGATGGGCGCGCTGGTCGACCGCCGCCTGTCGCAGATCGCGCTCGAAGCGGCGCGCAAGGAAGCCGAGGCCTCCGCGCAATCCGCGATGGCCTCCAGCCGCGCCAAGTCCCAGTTCCTCGCCAATATGAGTCACGAGCTGCACACGCCGCTCTCGTCGATCATCGGGTTCGCCGAGATGATGGAGCGCGAAGTGCTGGGCGCGATGCCGGTCTCCTAGCGCGAGTACGCGAAGAACATCGCCGACAGGGGCCGCCAGCTCTTGGGCATCGTCAGCGACGTGCTCGACATGTCGCAAATCGAGAACGGCAAATACGTGCTGGCTGAGAGCGTGATCGACCTCAGCGAGACGCTGACCGGCATTTTCCGCCTGGTCCAGGGGCGCGCGGCGCAGGCCGGCCTCTATCTTCAGGCGCGCATGCCGAAGGATCTGCCGCGACTCAAGGCCGACGAAAAAGCGTTCAAGCAGATCGTCATCAACCTCCTAAGCAACGCGATCAAGTTCACCACGGCTGGCGGGCACATCTATGTGCTGCCGGCGATCACCGACGAAGGCGATCTCTCGATCCGCGTCATCGACACCGGCGTCGGCATCAAGGAAAGCGAGCTCGCGCGCATCGTGCAGCCGTTCGAGCGTATCGGCGAGGCGCTGACGCGGGCCAAATCCGGCGCCGGGCTCGGCCTCACGCTGGTCAACGCATTGGTCGGCCTGCATGGCGGCACGCTCCGGCTGCAGAGCAAGATCGGAGTTGGCACGATCGCGACCGTGATGTTCCCGCGCTGGCGCCTCACCGCCGCGCCCGTCGCGCCCGCCGAGCCAGTCAAAGCCCAAGAGGCCGCGGCCCCGCCCGCTTCCGCCGATCCGGCGGCGCCCGACGGTGCGACCCCGCCCAATACCGGAGCCCCGCCGGGCCCGGGGCCGCTGCCGGCCCGCTTCCGCACCTCATTCGAGCAAAGCGACTGATCATGGACGGCATGGACGGATTGAGAACCTCTGCCCAACGCGTCGGCCGCATCGTTTCGGTCGCCGGCTGTCAGGCCGTGTGCGTGCTCGAGCGCGACGAGCGCGGCGAGGTCGCGGCGCTGCAGATCGGCGGCCTCGTCAAAACCAATATCGGCAAGTCGCAGGTCTACGGCATCGTTTCGGGCGTCAGCATTCCGGTGCCGTCGACCGGCGAGAGCACCGACCCCGAAATGAAGGTCGTCGAGCTGCTGCTGATCGGCGAGGCGACGGCGACGGCGCCGGGCCGCGGCGCCGTCTTCCGCCGCGGTGTCTCGGTGTTTCCCTCGCTCGGCGACGCCGTCTATGCGACCAGCCGCGAGGATCTCGTCCAGGTCTATGCGCCGCCCGCCGCGGCCAACATCTCGATCGGCACGCTGCATCACGACCGCGCGGTGCACGCCCACGCGCTGTTGGACGAGCTGCTCGGCAAGCACTTCGCCGTGCTCGGCACGACCGGCGCCGGCAAATCCTGCGCGGCGGCCGCGATCCTGCGCCAGCTCGTCACCCAGAATCCGAATTCGCACATCGTGCTGCTCGATCCGCACGGCGAGTACGCGCGCGCCTTCGGGCCGCGCGCCGAGATGATCACGGCGAAAATCTCGAGCCTCCGTTCTGGATGCTCAACTTCGAGGAACTGCTCCAGGTCCTGTTCGGACCCGGCATCGACCCAATCAGCCCCGAAGGCGAGATCCTCTCCGAGCTCGTCGTGGGCGCCAAGCACGATTATGCCGGCGGCCCGCAGCAGAGCTACGAGAAGCTTTTCTCCGCCGACACGCCGGTGCCCTATCGCCTCTCCGATCTCTTGACGCGCCTCAACAGTGCGATGGGCAAGCTCGACAACACGGCGAACCTTCCGCCCTATCGCCGCATCAAGCAGCGCATCCTGGCCCTCCAATACGACCCGCGCTTCGGCTTCATGTTCGGCGGCGTGCAGGTGCGCGACCGCATGGCCACGATCTTGGGCCGGCTCTTCCGCCTGCCGACCGAGGGTAAGCC
>JBKOUH010000302.1:0-4457 GCA_046723285.1 Pseudomonadota bacterium | reverse complement strand
AGCGTCTCCAGGAGGCGCCTGTTGTCGCGCTGATGGAGGCCGATCGAGGGCTCGTCGAGCACGTAGAGGACGCCGGTCAAGCCCGAGCCGATCTGCGAGGCCAGGCGGATGCGCTGCGATTCGCCGCCCGAAAGCGTGCCCGAATTGCGCGACATGGTGAGGTATTCGAGGCCGACATTGACGAGGAAGCCGAGGCGCTCGTTGATCTCCTTCAGGATGCGCGCGGCGATCTCGTTCTGCTTGGCGGTGAGCTTCTTCGGCACCGCCGCGAACCAGTCGCGCGCGGCCGAGATCGAGAGCAGCGCGATCTCGGAGATCGTCTTCTTGTCGATCTTGACCGCCAACGCCTCGGGCTTGAGGCGGTGGCCGTTGCAGGCCTCGCAATCGGTCGAGCTTTGATACTTGGCGAGCTCCTCGCGCACCCAATCGGAATCGGTCTCGCGCCAGCGCCGCTCGAGGTTCGGCACCACGCCCTCAAACGGCTTGGTCGTCTCGTATTTCCTGACGCCGTCGTCGTAGCGCATGGTGACGGCGTCCTCGCCGCTGCCCCAGAGGATGATCTTGCGGATCTTCTCGGGCAGCTCGCGCCACGGCGTCGTCACGCTGAACTTGTAGTGCCGCGCCAGGCTGTCGATGGTCTGGGCGTAGTATTGCGAGGTGGAATCGGCCCAGGGCGCCACCGCGCCGTCGCGCAAGGTCGCGCGCGGATCGGGCACGATCAGCTCGGGGTCCATGTAGAGCTTGGTGCCGAGGCCGTCGCAGGCCGGGCACGCGCCGTAGGGATTGTTGAACGAGAAGAGGCGCGGCTCGATCTCGGCGATGGTGAAGCCCGAGACCGGGCAGGCGAATTTCGACGAGAAGGTCGTGCGCTTGCCGCCGTCGGCCTGCTCGACGAACACGAGGCCCTCGCCGATGCCGAGCGCGGTCTCGAGGCTGTCGGCCAAGCGCGTGCCGAGCTCGGGCGAGGTCACGAGCCGGTCGACGACGACCTCGATGTCGTGCTTGCGCTTCTTGTCGAGCGCCGGCACCTCGTCGATCTCGTAGATCTTGCCGTCGACCTTGACGCGCTGGAAGCCGCGCTTCTGCAGATCCTGGAATTCCTTGCGGTACTCGCCTTTCCGACCGCGCACGACGGGCGCGAGGATGTAGAGCCGCGTGCCCGCCGGCATGGCCAGGATCGCGTCGACCATCTGCGAGACGGTCTGGCTCTCGATTGGGAGGCCCGTGGCCGGCGAATAGGGGATGCCGACCCGCGCCCAGAGCAGGCGCATATAGTCGTAGATCTCGGTGACGGTGCCGACGGTCGAGCGCGGGTTGCGCGAGGTCGTCTTTTGCTCGATCGAGATCGCGGGCGAAAGGCCGTCGATCGAATCGACGTCGGGCTTGCCCATCAGCTCCAGGAACTGGCGCGCATAGGCCGAAAGGCTCTCGACATAGCGCCGCTGGCCCTCGGCATAAATCGTGTCGAAGGCGAGCGACGACTTTCCCGAGCCCGACAGCCCGGTGATGACCACGAGCTGATTGCGCGGCAGATCGACGTCGATATTCTTCAGATTGTGCTCGCGCGCCCCGCGCACGCGGATCATCGGGGCGTCGACGTCAAAGCCCTTCGCTGCCATATCACGGAAACCAATGCGGAACGGATGGAATATGGGGTGGCCGGGCGCCGGAGTCGACTCTCCCCCGCGCCGCAGTCACTTGTCGGTTTGGGATAACTCATCGGCACCTGATATTCCCGACGTTTACATCGCTGTGTCGTCCCCGCTTGCGCGGGAACGACAAGTCAAACAACGTCACCGATAGAGGCCGCGCCGCTTGTGCCAGCCTTCGATCGATTCCTCGGGATAATCCTTGAAGTGCTTGTCCTTGCGGCTGGCCTTCGGCACCGGAACCCAGCTCGCCTTGGAGCCCAGCATCAAATGCACGCGCTCGGGCGCCTTGGGCAGCTTGGTGTCGATCGCCGCGGCGAGCGGATAGACCCATTGCGGCCACGAGGGATCGGCGAGCCAGAGATGACTGCCGCATTTCTTGCAGAAATGGCGCCGCGCGTCGCTGCGGCCGCCGTTCATGCGCGCGCGGTAATAGGCGAGGTTGCGGCGGCCCTTCACCTTGAGCGTCGTGGCATCGCCCATGATGTTGATCGCGTAGCCGCCGGCGCCCGTCGTCTTGCGGCAGATCGAGCAGTAGCAGAGGTTGAACGGGTAGGGCGTGTGGCTCTCGAGCGAGAAGCGCACCGCGCGGCAATGGCAGGAGCCTTCGAGTTTCATCCTTTCCTCCATCACTTCTTGTCGTCCCCGCGAAAGCGGGGACCCATCTCTCCAGCGACGGATGCGCGCAGAAAAGCACTGTATATCGGGCACTCGGCGTCATCGCCGTGCTGCGTGCTGCATGGATTTCCCGGCGTCGGCATGGGTCCCCGCTTTCGCGGGGACGACAAGAAAATTCGAGGTCTCAATATCTTTGGACACTCAAGTAGCTCCGACCCGACGGACTCATTAGACCCCAAGGCACGAAACTTCCCCGGACAGCCCTGCGCTTCCGCGGGGACGACAAAGAAATCTCGGCCTTTTGCACAGCGCTTTGTTTTTCGACTCGCCCGCCGCGGGGCATGGGGCTAGATTAGAACCGAATTAGAACACTTTTCGGAGGCCGTGCAGCACCATGGCAGGCAGCATCAACAAGGTCATTCTCGTCGGCAACGTCGGCCGCGATCCCGAGATCCGCAACGCGCAGGACGGCACCAAAATCGCGAATTTCTCGGTCGCGACGTCGGAAACCTGGCGCGACAAGCAGACCGGCGAGCGCAAGGACAAGACGCAGTGGCACCGCATCGTGATCTTCAACGATCGCCTCGCCGACGTGGCCCAGCAATACCTGCGCAAGGGCATGAAGGTCTATGTCGAGGGCCAGCTCCAGTCGCGCAAATATCCCGACAAGGAGACCGGGCAGGAGCGCGAGGTCTATGAGATCGTGATCTCGCGCTTCAAGGGCGATTTCCAGATGCTCGACAGCCGCGGCCGCGACGCCGGCGCCGGCGCCGAGCCCAGCAACGGCGGCATGAGCGACAGCGCCCGGCCGTCGGGCCGCGCGCCCGCGAAGCAGCCCGCCGGCGGAAAGGATTTCGACGACGATATTCCCTTCTAAGTCCGCGACCCTTCCGCTGACTTAGCCCGTGACCGAACCGTTCCGGCGCGCCGTATTCTTCATCGCCGGTTTCGATCCGAACGGCGCGCAATATCTCTATTGGCTGTTCCGCCGGGAGCTCGGCAAGGACAACGCGCTCTACGGCCGCACCACCAATGTGGGGCGACTTGCCAATGACGCCGACGGGCTGCCCGGCTGGCGCATCGAGACCGCCGATGGCGGCCGGCCGGTGATCGTCGACTACACAGTCCTGAGCCCGCGCAAGGTCGTGGTGGAGAATTATTACGTCCGCGACGTCTTCCGCCTGATCGTGGCCTACATCCTCGCGCTCTTCGCATTCATCCGCACCGGCGGCTTGTTTTTCTTGCGCAAGGCGACGATGCCGGCGGTGGCCATCGTCGTCTACGTCATCCTCGCCGTGCCGGGCTTCTTCTGGATCGGCACCACGCTCGCCTATTGGCCGTTGCGGCTCGTCGAGAGCGCGGCCGGCATTTCGTTGGGCGAGACCGGGTGGCTCATCGGCAGGCTCGCCGGCGGCTTCGTGTTTCTCCAAGCCGTCATTCTCGTCGAACGCGTGATCTGGCTCTACTTCTTCGTCTCGGCGTTCCGGATGATGACGCTGCAGGCCCAAGGCCGCGCCGGCGCGCTCGAGCGCATGGTGGCCGGCTGGGCGCGCATCGCCGCCGCGCGGCAGGCGCGCGAGAACTACGACGAAGTCCTCATCGTCGGGCACAGCATCGGCTCGATCCAGGGCATAGAGATGGCCGAGCAGCTGCTGCGCGATCCTTCCTTTGCGGGCACGAATCGCCTGGCGCTGCTGACGATCGGCTCGGCCGACGGCGTTCTTTCGTGCCAGCGCAACGCGCGCCGCTTTCACGCCGCCACCGCCGCCGCCGCGACCGCGCCCGAGCTCGTCTGGGTCGAGTATTTCGCGCCGACCGACGCGATCTGCCGCGGCGGGATCGATCCCGTCGCATTCGCCGGCATCGATCTCGGCGGCCGCGCGCAGCGCGGGCCCGCGATGCGCAAGATCGACCTCGGCGCGATGTTTCCCGGCCTCAATTTGAGGCGCGTGCCGGTCAACCTCGTGAAGCAGCACTTCCTCTATCTCACCGCCGGCGACGCCAAGACCGACTACAGCTACTTCCAGACCATCTGCCGCGCCTCAAGGCTTTCGTAGGCGACTATCGCTCCACGCGCTCCACGCGGTTGCCGATGAGCGTATAGGTGATCCCGGCCCAACGTAGCTTGCGGACGCGGATGCTCGCCAGCAGCCCATAGGCGTGGAGCAGTGCGGGGACCAGGGGCAGCAG
>JBKOUH010000428.1:0-11781 GCA_046723285.1 Pseudomonadota bacterium | reverse complement strand
GCCAAGCGCTGCGCCAGCCGCGCGGCGCGCCGGCCTGGGCCTGATCGCGCGGGCTCGTGAGCGCGATCTCGACGCAATGAATGGGCCCTCCGAGCAGGCGCTCGGCCCGGCGATGCCGGAGACGGTTGCGCACGATGACCGGCGCGACTTCGGTCCAGCCGACGATCTCGTGCCGCGAATTCACGATGGGAATGCTCATGGCAGGCTCCTGAGCCGAAAGGGTCGCACCCTATCAACGCGCGAGGCGCTCATCTTTCCGTGTTCAGACCCGCCATGCTGCCGGTGCCGCCAAGGAACTCCGCGGTCCCTCGCACGTAGCCTTCGGCCAGACCGGCCGGTTCTTCTTGATCGGAAAATGGTGCCCAGGGACGGATTTGCACCGCCGACACGCGGATTTTCAGTCCGCTGCTCTACTCGCTGAGCTACCTGGGCCCATGATGGTGGGGGCTGGCTGCCGCCGGCGTTCCCGTTGGGGCAGTCGCGCTTGCCGCAGCAAAACGCCCATTTCGGCAAGGCCGCCGCTTATAGAGGAGCGGTTTCCTCAAGTCCAGCATACCGGTCCGGGCAGATCGGCGCACCGAACGCGAAGGGCCGGAGCCGTCGGAGGCCCCGGCCCTCTCCAATCCCGGCCAACGCCCTTGCGCTCAGCCCATGTTCTTCTCGGCGAATTCCCAGTTGACGAGCTTGTCGATCACGGCATTGACGTAATCCGGCCGCCGGTTCTGGTAGTCGAGATAATAGGCATGCTCCCAGACGTCGATGGTGAGGAGCGGCTTCGTGCCCTTCCCGAGCGGCGTCTCGGCGTTCGACGTCGTCTCGATCACGAGCTTCTTCGCCTTCTCGTCCCAGGCGAGCCAGCCCCAGCCGCTACCGAACTGGCCGACCGCGGCGCGCGCGAACGCCTCCTTGAACTTGGCGAAATCGCCGAACGCCTTGCCGATCTCGTCCTTGAGCTTGCCCGCCGGCTCGCCGCCGCCGCCCGGCTTCAGGCTGTTCCAGTAGAAGGTGTGATTCCATACCTGCGCCGCGGCATTGAACACCGCGCCGCGATTGGGGTTGGCGCGCGCCGTCTTGACGATGTCCTCGAGCGAGAGCGCGGCATAGTCCTTGGCCGGCCCGGCCAGCGCCGCATTGAGCGCGGCGGCATAGGCCATGTGATGCTTGCCGTAATGGAAGCCGATCGTGTTAGCCGAGATCACCGGCGCCAGTGCGTCGTCCTTGTAGGGCAGCGCCGGCACTTTGATCGGGCCGTCGCCTTGCGCGCGCGCGACATAGGGCTTGGCCAAGGTCACGACGCCGGCCGCGACGGCGACGGCGGCGGCGCCCGTCTTGAGCGCGGTGCGCCGGTCGATCGAGCTTGTTTTGAGTTTCATTCTGTCCTCCCAGGGGGGCCGGGGACGCCCCGCCGCGAAACTATCCCAGGCCCCGGGATGAAACAACGGCGCCCGTCCCGCGCAACCAGAAGGCGCGTGGCCGCCGGGCTCCGACCAGGTGCGGAGATAGCACCGGAACCCGTGCCGCCAAGGTCCGCCGCTCAGCCGCGCCAAAGCGGCGCGCCGCCGAAAGCGGCGAGGCGCTCATCCTCGGCCAGCGCTTCGGCGGCGGCGATGTCGGGTGCGAAGACCCGGTCGCGGTCGAGGAACGGCACCCGCGCGCGCAGCAGCGCATGCACGGCTTTGAGCGGCGCCGACGTTTCGAGGGGCTTGTGGAAATCGATGCCCTGCGCCGCGGCGAGATATTCGACCGCGAGAATGGTGCGGAGGTTGTCGTTCATGGCCCCGAGGCGCCGCGCCGCGAACGTCGCCATGCTGACGTGATCCTCCTGATTGGCCGAGGTCGGCAGCGAATCGACGCTGGCGGGATGCGCGAGCGATTTGTTCTCCGATGCCGCGGCGGCGGCCGTCACCTGCGCGATCATGAAGCCGGAATTGAGCCCGGGCTCGGCGACGAGGAACGGCGGCAGCGAGCTGAACGAAGCGTCGATCAGCAGCGCGACGCGGCGCTCGGCGATGGCGCCGGCCTCGGCGATCGCGACCGCGAGATGATCCGCGGCCATCGCCACCGGCTCGGCGTGGAAGTTGCCGCCCGAAACGATGGCGCCGTCGTCGGCGAAGACCACGGGATTGTCGGAGACGGCGTTGGCCTCGCGCTCGAGTACGCCGGCGACGTGGCGCAGCGTGTCGATGGCCGCACCCATCACCTGCGGCTGACAGCGCAGGCTGTAGGGATCCTGGATGCGCTCGTCGCCGACGAGATGCGAGGCGCGAATTCCGCTGCCGGCCAGCAGCGCGCGGTAGGCCTCGGCCGCGCGTATCTGGCCCGGATGGCCGCGCAGCGCATGCAGGCGCGCTGCGAAGGGCGTATCGCTGCCCTTGGCCGCGTCGACCGTGAGCGCGCCGATCGCGAGCGCGGCGCGGAACATGCGCTCGGCACGGAAAAGATTGATCAGCGCGAGCGCGGTCGAGACCTGCGTTCCGTTGATGAGCGCCAAGCCCTCTTTGGCCGCGAGCTCGAGCGGCGCAAGGCCGGCGCGGCGCAGCCCTTCGCGCGCCGGCAAACGCTCGCCGCCGATGCGCACCTCGCCCTCGCCGATCAGCGGCAGGCTCAGATGCGCGAGCGGCGCAAGATCGCCCGAGGCGCCGACCGAGCCGCGTTCGGGCACCACCGGCAGGATGCCGGCATTGGCAAAGTGCAGCAGGCGGTCGATGACGGCCGCGCGCACGCCTGAATAGCCGCGCCCCAGCGCATTGGCCTTGAGAACAAGGACGAGGCGTACCACGGTGTCGTCGAGCGGCGGGCCGACGCCGGCGGCGTGGCTCAGCAGCAGACGCCGCTGGAGCTCGCGCAACTGATCGTCGGCGATGCGCGTGCGCGCGAGCTTTCCGAAGCCGGTGTTGACGCCATAGACCGGCTCATGATGGGCCAGGGCGCGCTCGACCGTGGCGGCCGCCGCCGTGATGCCCGGGCCGGCTTCGGGCGCGAGCGTCACCGCCTCGCGCGCCCCGAGCAAGCGATCGATCTCGTCGAGCGTGAGCGTCCCGGGGCGAAGCACGAAGGTCATGGCCGAAGTCTAGCGCGAAAGCCCTGGCCTGTGAGCCGGGTTTCGGGCGCGCTATGATGAGCGGCAATGACGGAAGTCACGGCAGAGCGATATGGCGGTATCCGGCGCGTGGCACGGGTGGCACTCGATCTCGTGCTGCCGCCGCTCTGCCTCGTCTGCCGCAAGCCGGTGGGCGAGCCGGGCGCGCTTTGCCCGACGTGCTGGGGCGCCATCCGCTTCATCGGGCCGCCGCTCTGCGACCGCTGCGGCTTGCCGTTCGAGCACGCGCAGGTGACCGCCGTGTGCGGCGAATGCCTGGCGCATCCGCCGGCCTTCGGCCATGCCCGCGCCGTCATGCGCTACGACGAGGCGAGCAAGCCGCTCATCCTGCGCTTCAAGAATGCCGACCGCGTCCACGCCGCGCCGGCGCTGGCGCGCTGGATCGCGCGGGCCGGTAGCGAAGTCTTGGCGGGCGCCGAGCTGATCGTCCCCGTACCGCTGCATTGGCGGCGCCTGTTTCGCCGCCGCTACAACCAGTCCGCACTCCTCGCCCGCGCCATCGCGCGCGAGAGCGGCGTCGCCTGGTCGCCCGACGCGCTGGCGCGGCTCCGTCCGACGCCGAGCCAAGGCGGGCTTACGGCCCGCGAGCGGCGGCTCAACGTGCGCGGCGCCTTCGCGGTACCGGTGCGCCGCCGCGCCCTCGTCGCGGGCAAGCGCGTCGTGCTCGTCGACGACGTGCTCACCACCGGCGCCACGCTCGATGCCGCCGCCCGCGCGTTGATGAGGGCCGGCGCCGCCGCGGTCGATGCCCTCGCCATTGCCCGCGTGCTGAAATCGGATTGAGGCAATGTGAGCGGACTCACTTGACAGGCGCTTCTCGGCGGGCACTTTGGGGCCCGGATCCGGCGGAGCAACCGATGGCCGTGCCGTTCAGCGCAACCCTCGACCAGGCCCGGCGCGCGCCGATTCCGCCCGGCTTTCGCTCGGCCGAGCTGATGCGTCACGGCTCGATGGTGCTGCGCTACTACGCGCCCAAGGGCACGGACCCGCAAACGCCGCACGATCAGGACGAAATCTACATCGTCGCCAGCGGATCCGGCACATTCGCCTGCGCGGGAAAGCGCACTCCGTTCGGCCCCGGCGACGCGCTCTTCGCCCCCGCCGGCGCCGAGCACCGCTTCGAATCGTTCAGCGCCGATTTCGGCACCTGGGTCGTTTTCTACGGCCCGAAGGGAGGGGAACATGGCTAGTCCCGCCGAGGCCTCGCGCCGCCTGCGCGGCTCCACCTGGCCCGTGCAGCGCTCACTCGACCGCATTCCCGTGCTCTCGTCTCTGCCCGACTCGGTGCGCCGCGATCTCGAGAAGCGCTGCGTCTGGAAGGAATACAAGACCGACGAGCAGATCATCGACCGCGAGAGCGAGAGCCGCGACGTCTACTTCATCGTCGGCGGCATCGTCCGGATCGTGAACTACTCCTATTCCGGCCGCGAGGTGAGCTACGACGACATCCGCGCCGGCGGCATGTTCGGCGAACTTTCCGCCATCGACGGCAAGCCGCGCTCGGCCAGCGTGGTCGCGACCAAGCGCGCGCTGATCGCGGCCCTGCCGCAGGAGCTTTTCAAGAAGCTGATGCGCGAGCACCCCGATTTTGCCGTGGCCGTGATCGAGCGCCTCGCTGTGATCATCCGTGTCTCGAACGACCGCATCATGGACCTTTCGACCCTCGGCGCTTATACGCGCGTCTACGCCGAGATCCTGCGCCTCGCCCGCACCCTCGCCAAGGACGACGCCGAATCGGCCGCGATCGATCCACTGCCTGTGCACTCGGACCTCGCCGCGCGCTGCGGAACCACGCGCGAGACGGTGGCGCGCGCGGTCAGCGACCTCATCAAGAAGGGCGTCGCGGAAAAGCAGGGCTCCGGCCTCAACATCAAGGACCTCTGGGCCTTGAAGGACATCGTCGAGGGCGGCGACGAGGGCTGAGCCGCGCGCCGCCGCACGGCAGCGATCGGCGACATTCGCACGAGACGGCGCTTCTGGCGCCAAGATGGCTCGGTTGCAGCCTCTGCATTGCCTCGGGCGCCGCCGCCGTATTATCCTCAGAAACATAGAAATCTAAGCTTCGAGGGAGGAGATCCGTGTCGAAATTCCTTGGGCTGGCGGCGATCGCCGTCGCCACGGCAGGCGTGCATTCGTTTGCGGCAAACGCCGAGACGGTCCTCCGCTACACCGAACCCAGCGTCAATCGCGGCGAGCGCGCGGCGGCGATGAATTGGTTCGCCGCCGAGGTGGCGCGCCGCACCGAAGGCGCGCTCAAGATCAATTTCTTCTGGGGCGGCTCGCTGATGGATGCGCGCTCGTCGCTGAAGGGCGTCGGCGACCGCGCGGCCGAGATGGGCTCGATCGTCGGCAGCTACACCGCGCGCGAAATGCTCCCCTACAACGTCGGCGATTTGCCGGTGGGCTCGTCCGACGTGTGGGTCGGCCTCCGCGCGATCTACGAGCTCGCGACGACATCGCCGGATCTCCGGAAAGCCTTCGACGCCGCCAACGTCGTCTATCTCTCGAATTTCACGACGACCGAGGTGCAGCTCATCTGCAAGAACAAGGTTATCTCCAAGATCGAGGACTTCAAGGGCGTCAAGATCCGCTCGGCCGGCTTTTACGGCCAGGTGATGGAGAGCCTGGGCGCCAGCGTGCTGCGCTTTTCCGGCACCGACGCCAATCGCGCGCTCGATGCCGGAACCATCACCTGCAACCACAATTACCTCTATGGCATGCGCATCCTGCGCGACTACGAGGTGGCCAAGGACATCATCAAGCTCGATTGGGGCCAGCACTTGGCCTGGGCGGTGATCGTCAACAAGGAAGTGTTCGCGAAATTGCCCGAGGCGCAGCAGAAGGCGCTGCGCGAGGCGGGCAGCGCGATGGTCGACAAGGTGGCCGAGGAAATGATCACCGCCAACGACAAGGCGCTGGCGGCGATGCAGGCCGGGATCGACGGGCACAAGGTCAACGTCCACGTCTTTCCCCCGGCCGAAAAGGCGAAGCTGCTCAAGGCCGGCGAGCGCTTTATCGAAGATTGGAAGGCAAAGGCGAACGCCGGCGGCTATTCCGCCGATCGCATCCTCGCGAGCTACCGCGCCTTGACCGAGAAATACGAAGCCGAACGGGCGAGCAAGAACTATCCCTGGAAGCGGTAGCCACTCGTGGAGGCCGCATTCCGGTCGATCGAACGCGCCGCCATCGGCGTCGCGGCGCTGGCGGTGCTCGCGGCCGGAGCCATCATCGTGGCCTCGGTCGGCGGGCGGACGTTCTTCGGCATTGGCGTTCCCGATGCCGAGATCATCGTGCAGGACCTGATGGTGCTGGCGGTCTTGCTGCCGCTGGCCGCCGTGGCCGGACGGCGCGCGCACATCGCGGTCGATCTGTTCGTGCGCGGGCTCTCGCCCCGCATCCAACGTTGGCTGAATGCCGGCATCGGCGTGCTCTCGATCTTGTTCCTGATCCCGATTGCGTGGAGCGGCTGGCACGACTTTCAGAACGCTTGGCGCGGCGGCGGCTATTACGACGGCGCGCTCGAGATCGCGGAGTGGCCGGGCCGCCTCGCCTTCCTCGTCGGCTTTCTGCTGTTCGTCGCGCGCTCCGTCCACCGCCTCTTCACCGATATCCGCCGCTCGGCGGAGGCCGGCGAGGCCGGTGCCGAAAGCGGGCACTGACGCGCGATGGACCCGATTCTCCTCGGCGGCATGGCCTTCGCCGCCGCCATGTTCCTCATCGCCATGCGCATGCCGATCGGCTTCGCGCTCGGCGGCGTCGCGTTCGTCGCCACCTTCTTCCGCTATGCCTGGCCAGTGGGCCAGTCATTCGACGCAGCGCTGGCGCTGCGCCCGACTTTTTCGCTCGTCTCGAGCAGCAGCTTCAACTTCGTCCATTCCTACGAACTGAGCCTGGTGCCGCTCTATATCGCGCTCGGCACGATCGCCTTTCGCGCCGGCATCACGACCGACATCTATCACGCGGTGCGCGTCTGGCTCGCGAAAGTGCCGGGCGGCCTTGCCATCGCGTCGATCCTGGGGTGCGGCGGCTTTTCGGCGATCACGGGCTCGAGCGTCGCCTGTGCCGCCACGTTCGGGCGCATCGCGGTGCCCGAAATGCTGCGCTTCGGCTATGCGCCGCGCCTTGCCACCGCCGCGGTCGCCACCGGCGGCACGCTGGGCTCGCTCATTCCGCCGAGCGTGCCCTTCGCGATATACGGTATCTTCGCCGAGCAATCGATCTCGAAGCTGTTCTTGGCCGGTATCCTGCCCGGCCTCCTTTCGATGTTCGCCTATATCGTCGTCGTGATCTGGTGGGCGCGCCGGCGGCCGCAAGATGCCCCCTCGCCCGGCCTCGTCTTCCGCCGCCGCGACTATCGCGACGCGATGCTGAAGGCGTGGCCGGCCGCGCTCATCTTCTTCATCGTCGTCGTCGGCATCTATGGCGGCATCTTCACCGCGACCGAGGCAGCCGCCGTTTCGGTCGCCGCGGCGCTGCTGATCGGCGCGCTCGGCCGCCGTCTCTCTTTCGCCGACTTCAAGACCGCGATGGCCGAGACGGTCGTCCAGACGGCCAGCATTTTCTTTGTCGCCATCGGCGCCAAGATGTTCGCGACCTTCATCGCGCTCACCGGCGCTACCAATGCCGCGGTCGGATGGATCGGCAGCCTCGGCCTGGCGCAATGGTCGCTGCTGCTCGCGGTCGTGATCCTCTACCTCATCATGGGGATGTTCCTCGACCCGCTCGGCATTCTGCTGCTCACGCTGCCCGTGCTCGTGCCGATGATGCACGGCACCGGCATCGACCTCATCTGGTTCGGCGTGATCGTGGTGAAGATGCTGGAGATCGGCTTGATCACGCCGCCGGTCGGATTCAACGTCTTCGTCATTCATACGTCGGTCGAAGGAAAGGTCCCGCTGCACGAAATCTTCATCGGCGTCTGGCGGTTTCTCGTGATCGAGATTTTCGTGGTCGCGGCGCTGCTCGCCTTTCCGGCGATCTCGACCTGGCTGCCGCGCAGCATGGGCTGAGGAGCGACAGATGAACCAGCCGTTGGTTTCGCGTACCTATTGGCGCGGCACATGGATCCGGTTCCGCGAGAAGCCGGACATGGCCGAGGTCGAAGTGGCGACGGTGAACGCCCAAGATGGCGCGCAAATCCGCGGCCTCTACTGGACGCCCAAGGGCCGGCGCGCGAAGACGGCGATCATGGCCGCGCATCCGCGCGTCGACTTCAGCCAGCACTATTCCTTCCCCGATTTCCTGCGCGCCGGTTACGCCTGCCTCGGCGCGAATTTGCGCTCGATCAACAGCGACGTGAATTGCGTGCACGAGCAGCTCGTGCTCGACCTCGGCGCCTATGCGCACTGGCTCAAGGACGAGAAGGCGATCGAGAAGATCGTGTGGCTCGGCAATTCGGGCGGCGGCTCGCTGGGCGGCTTCTATCAGCAGCAGGCGAAGGCCGCGCCCGCCGCGCGTCTTGCGCGGACGCCCGCGGGCCGGCCGGTCGCGCTCGCCGATGCGAGCCTTCCGCCTTTCGACGCAATGTTGATCACGGCCGCCCACACCGGCCAGGGCCTCATCATGAACGACGTGATCGACCCCGCCGTCGTCGACGAGAAAGAGCCGCTGCTGACCGATCCGGCGCTCGATCTCTACGACCCGCGCAACGGCTTCAAGCCGGCCCCGGCCTGGAGCGAATACGACGACGCGTTTTTGAAGCGCTATCGCGCCGCGCAGGTATCGCGCGTGGCGCGCATCGACGCGATCGCGCGGAGCCTCCTCGCGCGCCAAGCCGACGCCGAGGCCGCGCGCGCCGACCCCGCCTTCGCGCGCTTGTCCTTCGAGCGCCAGCGCGCGATCCAGCTGCGGGCTTCGTTCCAGCCGGTCATGACCGTCTATCGCACCATGGCCAATCCCAACTATGTGGATCGGCGCCTCGATCCCTCGAACCGCGGCTATGGCTGCCTCTTGAGCGAGCGGCCCGATCTCATGAACTATCAGCTGCTCGGCTTCGGCCGCCTGCAGACGCCGGATGCTTGGCTTTCCACCTGGTCGGGCCTTTCGAGCAACGCCAATCTCTTGAAGACGGCGGCGGCGATCACCGAGCCCGCGGCCGTGATCAACGCCGGCCGCGACCGCGACGTCTATCCCGAGACTCATTCCAAGGCCATCTTCCGGGCGCTCGCCGCGAAGGACAAAGCCTATTTCGAATTTCCAAACCGCCTTCACTATTTCGAGCCGGACGAGGGCGAGGATCCCACGGCGCCGGTGCGCGAATTGATGGGCACGCTCTTGCCCTGGCTCCAGGAACGCTGCCCCGCCTAGAAGCGTAGACCCTTTGGCGGGCTTGGACGGGCACGCTATTTGCGTCACAATCGGGCGGTGAGCGATTCGCTGCTGGGTTCGGGGGTGGCGGCGGCGCGGAGACTATGATGGCGAAGATCGAAATCTACACGACGGCCCTCTGCCCCTACTGCGCCTCGGCCAAGGCCCTGCTCGAGCGCAAGGGCGCATCCTATACGGAGACCGATGTGACCTTCGATCCCGATAAGCGCAAGGATGTGATGCAGCGCTCGGGGCGGCGCACGGTCCCCCAGATCTGGATCAACGGCCGTCACGTCGGCGGCTGCGACGATCTCTACGCGCTCGATGCCGAGGGCAAACTCGATCCCATGCTGAAGGCTGCATCATGACTGGGAAGTTCAAAGCCGCCTGCGTGCAGGTGACGGCCGGGCGCGAGCTCGCGCCCAATATCGAGACGGCGCTGCGCCTCGGCCGCGAGGCGCGGGCCAAAGGCGCCGATTTCATCGTCTATCCCGAGAACGTGACGATGATCGAGCCCGTCGGCGCGGAGGCGGTAAGAAAGGCACTGCCCGAATCCGAGCATCCGGCGATCCCGGCGTTCCGCGGCCTCGCGCGCGAAACCGGCGCCTGGATCCTCGGCGGCTCGCTTTCGATCCGCACCGGCGGCGCCAAATACGCCAATCGCTCGATGTTGTTCGATGCCGCCGGCAACATCGTCGCGCGCTACGATAAGCTGCACCTTTTCGATGTCGATCTCGCGGGCGGCGAGCGCTATCGCGAATCCGAGCGCATCATGCCCGGCGACTGCGCCGTGGTGGCGCCGACGCCGTGGGGCCTCCTCGGGATGACGATCTGCTATGACGTGCGCTTTCCGCAGCTTTATCGCGCGCTGGCCAAGGCCGGGGCCGCGATGTTCACCGTCCCCGCGGCATTCACCGAGCAAACCGGGCGCGCGCATTGGCACACCCTCAATCGCGCGCGTGCCATCGAATGCGGCGCATTCGTCATCGCGGCGGCCCAGTGCGGGACGCACGCGCAAGGCCGGCGCACGTTCGGCCATTCGCTCATCATCGACCCTTGGGGCGAGGTGCTGGCCGAGGGCGGCGAGAGCGAGGGCGTGATCGTGGCCGAGATCGACCTTGCGAAATCGGCCGAGGCGCGCCGGCGCATCCCGTCGCTGGAGCACGACCGCGCATTTTCCGGTCCCGACGCGCTCGCGGCCGGCGCCAAGGACGCGGCCGAGTAAGCGCAGCTCCGCGCATTAACCGTCTCGGCTTAGCCCTTCTTAACCGCTTCGGTTGAATTTACGGCCCGGCTTCCCGAGGCCGATTGAGGGCGGCATCCATGTTCCTGCGTGCAATCTGCGTCTGTTGGCTGGCGCTCGCCGCGGCGTTGGCGGGCAGCGAAGCCGCGGCCGGCGAACCCACGAAGCTGACGATGGGGACCGCGAGCAAGGGCGGAACCTACGTGATTTATGGCGGCTTCGTCGCCCGCCTCATCACCAAGCAATCCGGAATTCCGGTCACGACGCGCGAGACCGGCGGACCCAACGACAACATCATGCTGCTGAGCGACAAGAAGATCGATCTCGGCATGACGACGATGGGCATCGCGAACCAGGCCTGGAACGCGAGCGCGGCCTGGACCAAGGGCAAGAAGTTCCGCGACATCCGCGCGCTCTTCCCGATGTACGACACGCCGTTCCATTTCGTCGTGCTCGACAAGAGCAGCATCCGCTCGGTGCGCGACATGGCGGGACGCAAGGTCGGCGTCGGCCCCAAGGCCGGGACGCCGGGCACCTATTTCCCGCTCATGTTCAAGGCGCTCAAGATCGACGCGGACTTCCAGTATGCCGGCGCCGCCGCGATCGCCGACCAGCTCATGGACGGCAAGATCGACGCCTTCGCGTTCGCCGCCGGCCTGCCGATCGATGCATTCAGCGCGATCGAGGACGAGCGCACGGTGCGCTTCATCCACTACAGCGATGCGGAGATCGCCACCATCCGCAAGGCGTTTCCCGAGCTCACAGAGGCGGTCATCCCGAAGGACACCTATCGCCAGCTCGGCGAGGACCAAAAGACGCTCGGCACGTTCAATTTCTTCATCGTCAACAAAGATATGAGCGAAGACCTCGCCTACCGCATCACCAAGGCCGCGCTCGAACACAGCAATCTCATCGTCCGCGGACATCCCTCGGCCAAGGAAACCGTGGCCGCGAATTGGGACCGCAACAACTTTCTCCCGTTCCACCCGGGTGCGGTCAAATATTTCGCCGAGAAGGGCTTGAAGGTCCCCGAGAACCTGCGCTGAGGGGTCGCCGCGCGCCGCTCTACTTCTTGGCATAGCGCTTGTAATGGCCCTCGCCCTCGGCGTCTTCCCAGCCGAAAATCTTGCGC
>JBKOUH010000339.1:0-2609 GCA_046723285.1 Pseudomonadota bacterium | reverse complement strand
TGTGCCGCGCGAGAGTCTCCGCTTATGCACTCGATCTAGCCCCTTCCCATCTTCGCGAGACGCAACCTGAGCGCATTGAGCTTGATGAATCCTTCGGCGTCGCGCTGGTTGTAGGCGCCGGCGTCTTCTTCGAAGGTGACGTGCTTCAAGCTGTAGAGTGACTTCGGCGATTTGCGGCCGCAGACGATGACGTTCCCTTTGTAGAGCTTCAGGCGCACCGTGCCTTCCACGTGCTCCTGGCTCTTGTCGATCAGCGCCTGCAGCATCTCGCGCTCGGGGCTGAACCAGAAGCCGTAGTAGATGAGCTCGGCGTAGCGCGGCATGATGTCGTCCTTCAAATGCGCGGCGCCGCGGTCGAGCGTGATCGATTCGATCGCGCGATGCGCGGCGTGGAGGATCGTGCCGCCCGGCGTCTCGTAAACGCCGCGCGACTTCATGCCGACGAAGCGGTTTTCCACGAGATCGACGCGGCCGATGCCGTTGGCCTTGCCGAGCTCGTTGAGGCGCGTGAGCAACGCCGCCGGCAGCATGCGTTTTCCATCGATGCCGACGGGGTCGCCCTTCTCGAATTCGATCTCGACGTAAGTCGCCTTGTCGGGCGCGGCCTCGGGCGCGATCGTGCGCTGATAGACCATCTCGTCGGGCTCGTGCCACGGATCCTCGAGCACTTTCCCCTCCGAGGACGAGTGGAGGAGGTTGGCGTCGACCGAGAACGGCGCCTCGCCGCGCTTGTCCTTGGCGATCGGGATTTGGTGCTTCTCGGCGAAGTCGAGCAGCTTGGCGCGCGAGGTGAGATCCCATTCGCGCCAGGGGGCGATCACCTTGATGTTGGGCTCGAGCGCGTAATAGGTGAGCTCGAAGCGCACCTGGTCGTTGCCCTTGCCGGTGGCGCCGTGCGCGACCGCGTCGGCCATGGTCTCGCGCGCGATCTCGATCTGGCGCTTGGCGATCAGCGGGCGCGCGATCGAGGTGCCGAGAAGATAGACGCCCTCGTAGAGCGCGTTGGCGCGGAACATCGGAAACACGAAGTCGCGCACGAACTCCTCGCGCAGATCCTCGACGAAGATCTGCTTGGCGCCCATCATCTCGGCCTTCTTGCGCGCCGGCGCCACTTCCTCGCCCTGGCCGAGATCGGCGGTGAAGGTCACCACCTCGCAGCGATAGGTCTCCTGCAGCCAGCGCAGGATGACCGAGGTGTCGAGCCCGCCCGAATAGGCGAGCACGACTTTCTTGACCTTGCCGGGGCGCGTCATTGCCGTTCTCTTCGTTTTATTGGGGATTGCGGGTAGGCCGCCGGAGCGGGCGCCCGCGAAGGCGCGCGGAGTATAGGAATGCGGCGTCATGCGGCAAGCGGCAGGGGCGGAGGGGCCATGTCACAAATCGTCCCGCCGGTCCGTCATCAGGGCATGATCGAAGGAGAAGCCCCATGACCACCGTGACCCTTGCCGCCAACACCGCCGCCCGCCCGGCCCGCGAGGCCGGCGTCGCGCGACTTTGGATCGCGCGGCTCTTGGCCGCCCTCCTCGCGGCCAATGCCGCCTACATGCTGTTTGCCGCCGAGACCTGGTATCAGTCGGTGCCCGGCGTCGCCGCGAACGGCCCGTTCAACCAGCATTTCGTCGGCGATGTCGGCATCGCCTATCTGGCAGCGGCCGTCGCGCTGTTCGCGGGTTCGCTGTCGCCCGCGCGCCTCTCCGCGCTGGCGCTGCCGGCGGCGATCTTTCTCGCCGGCCACGCGTTTCTCCATCTGATCGGCTTCGGCATTCACGCCCAGGGCGATGCCACCTGGTTCACGCAGGCTTATGGGATTTATTTGCCGGCACTGCTGGCGCTCTGGCTCGCGCTGCCGCCGGCGCCCAAGGGCGTGCTCGGCGCCGCGCTGTCGGGCCGCATTGCCGAGGCGATGATCCGCTTCGGCGAGAAGAAGCTCGGCGTCAGCCTCGATTATATGCGCGAGGTCGCCGCGAATGCGCCGGCCGCGTTCCGCCTTCTCTGCCGCGTCGGCCAGCTCGGCCAATCCTTGAAGCCGGCCGAGCGCCACGCCGCGCATCTCGCCGGCCTCGGCGCTGCGATGCACGACGATTGCGGAACCTGCGTGCAGATCCATATCAACCTCGCGCGCCAGGACGGCGTTGCCGAGGATGTGCTGCGCCGCGCGGTGACGGGCGAGGCCGGCACGCTGCCTTCGCCGCTGGCCGAGGCGTTCCGCTTCGGCGAGGCCGTCGCCGCCAACGATCCGGAGATGCATGATTTGCGCGAGAAGCTCGAGCAGGCGCTGGGCAAGCGCGCGGTGATCGAGATGTCGCTCGGCATCGCGTTCGCGCGCTTCTATCCCACGGTCAAGCGCGCGCTCGGCTATGCCAAGAGCTGCGCCGTGCTGCGCTTCGATTTCGGAGAAAGCCGCCATGCCGCTTCCTGACTCCGCGCGCGACGCGGCCGCGAACGCGAGCACCGATGCGTTCACGGCCGCGCGTCCGCGCTTGCAGGCGCTCGCCTATCGCATGCTCGGCACGCTGGGCGACGCCGAAGACGCCGTGCAGGAGACCTACATCCGCTGGCACAGCGCGGACCGCTCGGCGATCCGCACGCCCGCGGCCTGGCTCACCACC
>JBKOUH010000243.1:0-7864 GCA_046723285.1 Pseudomonadota bacterium | reverse complement strand
CGTCACCGTCTTGGTGTCGATCGGCGGCTTGTAGAGGCAGAGCGCCTCGCCGAACGCGATCATCCAGGGATGATCCTGGTAGACCTGCTGGCGGCCGGTGAGAGTCCGCCACGGAATCAGCTCGTGCACGTTGGTGTAGCCGGCGTTGTAGCTGACCTTCTCTGATTCGAGCCCGCTCCAGGTCGGCGACGAGATGATCTTCCTAGGCTGCGCCTGCAGATCGCGGAAGCGGTGCTTCTCGTCCTCGCGGTGGAGGGCCAGATGCGCATGCTCGCGCCCCGTCTGCTTGCCGAGCGCCTCCCAAGCCTTCACGGCAACGTGGCCGTTGGTTTCCGGGGCGAGCGTCCGGATCGCCTCGATCGCGTCGAGGTCGCTCTCGAGCTTCGGCATGCCTTGCGTGACACCCGACTCGGTGACCATGAAGTTGAGGTCCTTGAGGAACGCGACTTCCTCTTCGGTCTTCCATGTAATGCCCTTGCCGCCGTTGCCGAGCTTGCCGAGCAGCGGGCCGAGCGCCGTGAACTTCTTGTAGGTGTTGGGATAGTCGCGCTCGACGACCGTCATCGCCGGCGCGGTCTTGCCCGGCACGAGATCGCATTCGCCCTTCTTCCAATCCTTGGGCTGGAACGCCTGCGCGAGCTCGGCCGGCGTGTCGTGCATGATCGCCGTGAGCACGAGATCCTTCTCGACGCCGAGATGCCCGACGCAGACTTCCGAAAATTTCTTGGCGATGCCGCGGAAGATCGCCCAGTCGCTGCGCGCCTCCCACGCCGGGTCCACCGCCCGCGAAAGCGGGTGGATGAAGGGGTGCATGTCGGAGGTGTTGAGGTCGTTCTTCTCGTACCAGGTGGCGGTCGGCAGCACGACGTCCGAGTACATGCACGTCGTCGACATGCGGAAGTCGAGTGTCACGACGAGATCGAGCTTTCCTTCCGGCGCCGGATCGCGCCATTTTACCTCGAGCGGCTTCTCGCCGCCCTCGGCGCCCAGATCCTTCCCGAGCAGGCCGTGCTGCGTGCCGAGCAGGTATTTCAAGAAATATTCATGCCCCTTGCCGCTCGACCCGAGCAGATTGGAGCGCCAGACGAAGAGATTGCGCGGGAAGTTCTTGGGATTGTCGGGGTCCTCGCAGCTCATCTTGAGCACGCCGGATTTCAGCTGCGCGGCGGCGTAGGCCGGCGCCTCTTTGCCGGCGCTGGCGGCTTCCTTTGCCAGCGCGAGCGGGTTGACCTCGAGCTGCGGCGCCGAGGGCAGCCAGCCCATCCGCTCCGCGCGCACGTTGAAGTCGATGAGGCTCCCTTTCAGCGATCCCTTCGCGAGCGGCGAGAGGATCTCGTCGACGGCGACCCTCTCGTAGCGCCACTGGCTCGAATGCGCGTAGAAGAACGAGGTCGAGTTCATCTGTCGCGGCGGGCGGCTCCAATCGAGCGCGAAGGCGATCGGCAGCCAGCCCGTTTGCGGGCGGAGCTTCTCCTGTCCGACGTAGTGCGACCAGCCGCCGCCGGTCTGGCCGACGCAGCCGCACATCACCAGGAGATTGATGATGCCGCGGTAGTTCATGTCGGCGTGGTACCAGTGGTTCACGGCCGCGCCGAGGATGACCATCGACTTGCCGTGGGTCTTGTCCGCGGTCGACGCGAACTCGCGCGCGACGGCGATCACTTGCTCGCGCTTGACGCCGGTGATGCGCTCCTGCCAGGCCGGCGTGTAGGGCATGTCGTCGTCGAACGACTTCGCGCAGTCGCCGCCGAGGCCGCGATCGATGCCGTAATTGGCGAGGAAGAGATCGAACACGGTCGCGACCAGCGCCTGGCCGTCCTTGAGCGCCAGGCGCTTGGCCGGCACGTTGCGCATCTGCACGTCGGCATGCGCGGTCGAGCGGAAGTGCTCGTGCGCGATGCCGCCGAAATACGGGAAGCCGACCGAGACGATCTCGTCGCTCGCGTCTTTGAGCGAGAGCCGCGGCGTGAATTCCTTGTTGCCGGCCGCGTTGTGGGTCTCGAGGTTCCACTTGCCCTGCTCGCCCCAGCGGAAGCCGATCGAGCCGGTGGGCACCACGACCTCGCCGGTCGCATCGTCGACCGCGAGCGTCTTCCAATCGGGGTTGTTCGCTTCGCCCTTGTTGTCGGCGAAATCGGAGGCGCGCAGGAAGCGGTCGGCGATCCAGCGGCCGTCCTTCTGCACCAGCCGCACGAGTTGCGGCATGTCGGTGTAGCGCCGGCAGTAATCCTCGAAATAGGCGCTCTTGCCGGGAGTGGCGTGATATTCTTTGAGGATCACATGACCCATCGCCATCGCGAGCGCCGCGTCGGTGCCCTGCTTCGGCGCCAGCCAGATATCGCCGAACTTCGACGCCTCGGAATAGTCGGGCGTCACGGTCACGATCTTGGTGCCCTTGTAGCGCGCCTCGGTCATGAAGTGCGCGTCGGGCGTCCGCGTCTGGGGCACGTTCGAGCCCCAGAGCATGATGAACATCGAGTTGTACCAGTCGGCGCTCTCGGGCACGTCGGTCTGCTCGCCCCAGGTCTGCGGCGAGGAGGGCGGCAGGTCGCAATACCAGTCGTAGAAGCTCAAGCAGACGCCACCGATCAGCGAGAGATAGCGCGAGCCGGCGGCATAGGAGACCATCGACATGGCCGGGATCGGCGAGAAGCCGAGCACGCGGTCGGGGCCGTGGGTCTTGATCGTGTAGGCGTTGGCGGCGGCGACGATCTCGTTCGCCTCGTCCCAATCGACGCGCACGAAGCCGCCGAGGCCGCGCATCTGCTTGTAGTCGCGCGTCTTGGCCGGATCTTCGACGATCGAGGCCCAGGCCGCGACCGGGTCGCGGTGATCCTGCTTCGCGGCGCGCCACAGGCGCGCGAGGCGCCCGCGCACCATCGGGTACTTCAGGCGCTGCGCGCTATAGAGATACCAGGAGTAGCTGGCGCCGCGCGCGCAGCCGCGCGGTTCGTGATTCGGCAGATCCGGCCGCGTCCTCGGATAATCGGTCTGCTGCGTCTCCCAGGTGACGATGCCACCCTTGACGTAAATCTTCCACGAGCACGAGCCGGTGCAGTTCGTGCCGTGCGTCGAGCGCACGATGCGGTCGTAGGACCAGCGATTGCGGTAAGCCTGCTCCCAGCTGCGGTCCTCGTTGGTGACGACGCCGTGGCCGTCGGAGAACGTATCGACGTTTTTCTTGAAGAACAGCAGGCGATCGACGAAGTGGCTCATTTGGATCCTCCGAACTCGTGTGCGGCGCCGCTCAGCAAGGCGCTTCGGCGCCCTTGCGCGCATAAAGCGCCCAGTTGATGGCGATGTTTCCGGCGTAAAAGATCGCGGCCCAGTAGAAGAACGCGACCGGGGTTCCGAACAGCTCGAGCGAAAGGCCCATCATCAGGCCGGCCGCGAGCGGACCGTAGGCGGCGATGGCGCCGGTCCAGCCGATGATGCTCGACGCTTGGCGCGGCGGGAACAGCATCGGCATCTGCTTGAATGTCGATGCGTTGCCGACGCCGGCGAAGGTGAAGAGGCCGAGCATGAACGCGAGGAAATACCAGAACTCGCCCACCGATTTCGGATTCATGAAGAACGTGACGCCGATCACGCAGAGCAGCATTCCGATGCCCGCCCAATGCGTCACCTTGGCGCCTCCAAAGCGGTCGCTGAGCGGCCCGGCGACGACACGGGCGACGGAGCCCACGAGCGGCCCCAAGAAGGCGTAGGTCAGCGGATCCGGTGCGTTCGGGAATTGACCATACAGCGTCTTGATCAGCAGCGGGAAGGTGGCAGCGAAGCCGGAGAACGAACCGAACGTCATGACGTAGAGGGTCGTCATGAAGAATCCGTGCTTCAGCTTGAAGATGTCGAGCTGCTCGCGGAAATTGGCGCGCACGGGGATACTCTTCAGCATCACCCAGGCGACGAGGCCGAACACGACGATGAACGGCACGTAGATCAGCGCCGCGTTCTGGATCCAGACCGATTTCGGCGCGCCTGCCGCTGTGACGGTCAGCGGTTCGCCGCCCAACGCGCCCAACAGCGCGAAGCCGATGATCCACGGCGTTACGAACTGCACGATACTGACGCCGAAATTACCGATTCCGGCCTGGAGCGCCAGCGCCGTGCCCTGGAGGCGCTTGGGGAAGAACAGGCTGGTCGAGGGCATGAAGGACGAGAAGTTCCCGCCGCCAAGACCGGCGAGGAACGCCAGCGCCATCATCACCCAGTAGGGCGTCGCGGGATTCTGCACCGCGAAGAAGATGCCGACAGCCGGGATCAACAGCGACAAGGTCGAGTACGCGACCACATTGCGAGTCCCGTAGAGCGGAACGAGGAAGGTGTGGACGATCCTGAGAGTGCCGCCGGCGAGGCCCGGCATCGCCGCGAGCCAGAAGAGCTGCGCGGTGGTGAACTTGAAGCCGATCCCCGGCAGCCGCACGACCAGCGCGCTCATCAGGAACCAGACGATGAACGCCATGATAAGGTTCGCGGTGGTGATCCCGAGCGTCCGCCAGGCGAGGCCTTTGCCTTCGGTGCGCCAAAACACCTCGTTTTCGGGCTCCCAGCGCGTGAGCCAGGTGCGACCGCGGGCGGGTGCTGCGGCGGTTTCGACGGTGGTGGCCATGGCCAATCTCCCCGTACCGATTCTGTTGCGTTAGCTGAGGGCGGGCTGCGCGCCGGCGGCCCGGACGTGGGCCGGCTGATGCGTTTCGTGCGGGTGACGCGATTTCGCTCCGCCGATCGGCACTGGCTTGCCGAGCACTTCGAGCTCGGGCAGGTCGCGCGGGCCCGCGAGCGCCGGCGTCTGCTTCTTCTCCATGCGCAGGATCGCGAAATGCATCCAGGTGAGCGCGGTCGCGACCAGGAGGAAGAGCAGCATGAAGCAGCTCGTCCAAACGCCGGTGATGTCGTTCATCGCGCCGAACGCGATCGGGAGCACGAAGCCGCCGAGGCCGCCGATGAGGCCGACGATGCCGCCGACCGATCCGACATGGTTGGGGTAGTATACGGGGATGTGCTTGTAGACTGCGGCTTTGCCGATCGACATGAAGAAGCCGAGGATGAAGATCAGGACTGTGAACGGGACGAAGCCGAGTGCCATCGAGAAGGTGATCGGCCCGCGGATGCCTTCGACCGTGTAGGTGGTTGCGGGGTACGAAAGCAGGAAGGTGACGATGACCGAGGCGATGAAGGTCCAGTACATGATCCGGCGTGCGCCGAACTTGTCGCTCATCACGCCGCCCGCGGCGCGGAAGACGCTGCCGGGGATCGAATAGGCCGCGCCGAGCATTCCGGCCGTGGCGATTCCGACGCCATAAACGCCGATGAAGTAGCGCGGGAGCCAGAGCGAGAGCGCAACGAACGCGCCGAAGACGAAGAAGTAGTAGAGCGAGAAACGCCAGACCTGGATGTTCTTCAGCGGCGCCATCTGCGAGGCGAAGGATTCGGGTTTGACGCCAAGGCGCTTCCTCTCGGCAAGCGCGGGATCGTCCTTGGCGAAGAAGAAGAAGATCACCGCCATCAGCATCAGCGCGCCGGCCCAGACGAGGGCAACCATTTTCCAGCCGAAGGCGAGGAGCACGAGCGGCGCCAGAAACTTGGTCACCGCGGCGCCGACATTGCCGACGCCGAAGATGCCGAGCGCCGTGCCCTGCTTGCCCTTGGGATACCAGCGCGAGACGTAGGCGATGCCGACCGCGAACGAGCCGCCCGCAATGCCGACGCCGAGCGCCGCCAAGAGGAAGGTCGGGTAGTCGTAGGCGAAGGTGAGGAGAACCGTCGCGACGGCGCCCGAGGCCATTACGCCGCTATAGACGACGCGGCCGCCATATTGGTCGGTCCAGATGCCGAGCACGAGGCGGATGAGCGAGCCTGTCAGGATCGGGGTGCCGACGAGCAGGCCGAACTGCGTGTCGTTGAGCCCGAGGTCCTTCTTGATCTGGATGCCGATGATCGAAAAGATCGTCCAGACCGCGAAGCAGACCGTGAACGAAATCGTGCTGAGCCACAGAGCCCGCTGTTGATCGCCTGTGCTCAAGGCGCGCTCCGCGCGGTTCATTGCCGTCTCCTGCCGAATGCTGCGGCGCATATCGGACAAAGCAGGCCCGCCACGAGTTGATTCAGATCAACGTTGTGCGGTTGCGCGCCATTATTTTTGCTAATGTCTTGATCGTTTCCGACTGTGTGCTTGACAAAAGATAAGTAAGCCGAGGTCAGGGGAGATCACATGCGGGCCGAGGACCGCGCGCTGCTCAAGTCCACGCCGCTGTTCGCGAATTTGTCGGCCGGTTCCATCGACCGGCTGACCTACAATGCTTTCGTGCAGAACCTGCCGGCCGGCGCGGTTCTGTTTCAGCAGGGCGATCAGCCCGAATTCCTCTACATCCTGCTCTCGGGCCGAGTGGCGCTCACCGGCCGCAACGCCGAGGGGGACGAGGCGGTGATCGAGTTCTTCCGGCGCGGCGACGTCTTCATCGCGCCCGCGGTCGTGCTCGGCTTGCCTTATCTCTTGTCGACGCGCGTGCTTCAGGATGCCCGCATTCTCATAATTCCGGCTGAGCATTTTCGCGAGGTGCTGACGCGCGACGCCGCCCTCAACGCGGCGCTGGTCATGGAGCTCTCGCGACACTGGCGCCTTCTCATCCGCCAGATCAAGGATCTGAAGCTGCGCACCGCGCCGCAGCGCCTCGCGGCCTACCTCCTCGATCTCTCGGGCGGAAACGGCGGCAGCATCGAGTTGCCCGAGGAGCGGCGCCTGCTCGCCGGCCGCCTTGGCATGACGCCCGAAAGCCTCTCGCGCGCCTTCGCGCAGCTGGCGGCCGAGGGCGTCACCGGCCGCGGCCGCCACGTTTCGGTCGCCGACGCCGCGCATCTCCGAAAATTCTGCGTGTTCGACGAGATCCTGTAACGCGCTCTATCGCGCGCCGGCGCGGCTCTCTATCCAGCCGAGCGCGCCGCGTGCCGCGAGAACCCCGGTCGCGTAGCAGGCTTGCAGCAGATAACCGCCGGTCGGCGCTTCCCAATCGAGCATTTCGCCGGCCGCGAACACGCCCGGCAGCTTGCGCAACATGAGGCTCTCGTCGAGCTCGGCGAACGGGATGCCGCCGGCGCTCGAGATCGCGCGCTCGATGCCGAACGGCGCTACGAGGCGCAGCGGCACGGATTTGATGCGCCGTGCCAGCGCCTCAGGGTCGGTCGGGAGCGCGCCCTCCTTCGTCTCGTGCAAGAGCGCGACCGCGACCGGCGCGAGGCCCAGCGTCTTGCGCAGGAAATTTGCGAGCGATTGGCGCTTGCGCGGCGCGGAGAGGCGCCGCGCGAGCTCGGCCGCCGTCGCATCGGGGCGAAGATCGATCGCGATGACCGCGTCGCGGCCTTCGGCGAGCGCATCGCGGATCGCGGCCGAGAGCGCGTAGACGGTGCCGCCCTCGATGCCACGCTCGGTCACCAGCGCTTCGCCGCGCACCGACTCGCCGCGGAAGGCGACCGCGACGCGCTTCAGCGGCGTCCCGGCGAAACGGCAGCGGAGATAATCGGACCAGGCGACGACGAAGCCGCAATTGCTCGGGCGCAGCGGGGCGACGGCAATGCCGTGCGCGCGGAGAATCGCAGCCCAGCCGCCATCCGAGCCGAGCCGCGGCCAGCTCGCGCCACCCAAGGCGAGGATCGTCGCCGCCGGGCGCACGATGACGGCGCGGCTCGGCGCAGCCGTGAAACGGAGCGCGCCGCTCTGGTCCCATCCGGTCCAGAGATGGCGTGGCGCGAAGCTCACGCCGAGTCCGGCGAGGCGCTGCAGCCAAGCGCGGAGCAGCGGCGAGGCTTTCATCGCCTTGGGAAAAACCCGTCCGCTCGAGCCGACGAATGTCGGCTGCCCCAGGCCTTC
>JBKOUH010000184.1:0-6911 GCA_046723285.1 Pseudomonadota bacterium | reverse complement strand
GGATCGCTCGTCGTCAACTCGTCGCAGGGCGGCGGCGTCAAGGACACCTGGGTGCTGGAGCGCTGATGCTGAGCCGCACCGCCCAGAACCTGTTCTGGCTCTCGCGCTATATCGAGCGCGCGGAGAACACGGCACGCCTGCTCGACGTCACCTACCGCATGTCGCTGCTGCCGTCGGCGGCCGACCAACAGGACCAGCAGTGGCGGCCGCTGCTGATGATCGGCAACGCCGCCGAGCAATTCGGCGCGCGCTACGCCCAGGTCAACGGCGAATCGGTCACCGAATATATGGGCTTCGATGGCGCGAACCCGTCGAGCATCCTCTCCTCGATCGCCGCCGCGCGCGAGAACGCCCGCGCCGAGCGCAGCGCCATCTCGACCGAGATGTGGGAGGCCTTGAACGCCACGCATCTCGAGCCTCAATCCAAGAAATACCGCGATTTCGCCAAGGACGGCCTGCGCGGCTTCTTCGATTGGGTCAAGGAACGCTCGCATCTGTTCCGCGGCGTCACCTTCGGCACCTTGTACCGCGACGACGCGTTCCACTTCATCCGCCTCGGCACCTTCCTGGAGCGCGGCGACAACACGGCGCGCATCCTCGACATCAAGTATCACCAGCTCTTGCCCAAGCAGCGCTTGAACGGCGAGGCGGTCGACTATTTCCAGTGGGGCGCGCTGCTGCGCTCGGTCAGCGCGTTCCGCGCCTATCGCCAGGCTTTTCGCGACACGGTCGATCCGCAGAAGATCGCCGAGCTCCTGATCCTCGACGCCGATATGCGGCGCTCGCTGCTCTATTGCTTCGAGGAGGTGCTGAACACGCTCGCGACGCTCTGCGGCGCGCGGGCGCGCGAATGCCAGCGCCTCGCCGGCGAGTTTCACGCGAGCTTCAAGTTCGGCCGCATCGACCAGATCGTGGCCGGCGGTTTCCACGATTTCCTCAACGCCTTCCTCGTGCGCAGCAACGGACTCGCGGCGCAGATCCAGCGCGACTTCATGATGTCGCCGCAGCTCGAGTGACGCCATGTGCATCCTCGTCCATCACCGCACCGAATACCGCTACACGCAGCCGCTGGTGCAGAGCGTGCAGTATGTGCGGCTCATGCCGCGCTTGGGCACGAGCCAGACGGTCAACCGCTGGAAGGTGTCGTGCCACGGCGCGGAGCTCACCGAATGGGCCGATCATTACGGCAATATCTGCCACACGCTCGTCGTGGAGCGGCCGATGACGAGCATGGTGATCGAAGTCGCCGGCGACGTGCGCACGATCGACACCAACGGCGTGATTCCGAGCGGCACCACGACTCTGCCGTTCGAGGTCTATCTCCGCGAGACCCTGTATACGCGGGCCGACCGGCGGCTCGCCAAATTCGCGCAGCAATTCAGTCCGTCCATCGCGAAGGACACGATTACCGGCCTGCATCAGTTGATGCTGGCCGTGCAGGAGGCCGTGGCCTACGAGAAGAACAGCACGACCGTGCACACGACCGCGGCCGAGACGCTCGCGGCCGGGCGCGGCGTCTGCCAGGACCACGCGCATCTCTTCATCGCGATCAGCCGCGAGCTCGGCGTGCCGGCGCGCCATGTCAGCGGCTATCTCGGGCACGGGGAGGGGACGCATCAGACGACCGCGAGCCACGCCTGGGCCGAGGCTTTGGTGCCCGATCTCGGCTGGGTGAACTTCGGCTGCGCCAACGGCATCAGCGCCACCGACGCTTACGTGCGCGTCGCCGTGGGGCTCGACTACGCCGATGCGGGGCCCGTGCGCGGCGTGCGCACCGGCGGCGGCGTCGAGGCGCTCGACGTCACGGTCCAGCTTTCGCCGAAGACGCTGATGCCCTCGGAAAAAACGGCGGGCGATGCTAAGAAGGCGCCCGATCCGGCCCGCCAGCAGGGCCAGCAATAGCGGCAGCGCACGGCTTCATGAGCTACTGCGTCGGCATTCTCGTGGACGAGGGCCTCGCTCTCGTCTCGGACTCGCGCACGAACGCGGGCATCGACCGCGTCTCGACCTATCAGAAGATGTTCATCTTCGAGCGGCCGGGCGAGCGCGTGTTCGGACTGCTCACCGCCGGCAATCTCTCGATCACGCAATCGGTGGCGAGCATCCTGCGCGAGGATCTCGGCAACGGCGATCCGCAGAAGGATCTCTACACCGCGCCAAGCATGTTCGAGGCGGTGCGCATCGTCGGCGCCGCCGTCCGCAACGTGCACCAGGTCGACGGCGAAGCCTTGAAGCAACACGACGTGGACTTCAACGCCTCGTTCATTTTCGCCGGGCAGGTGAAGGGGCGGAATCTCCGCCTGTTCCAGGTCTACGCCGCCGGCAACTTCATCGAGGCGACGCGCGAGACGCCCTTTCTGCAGATCGGCGAGATCAAGTACGGCAAGCCGATCCTCGACCGCATCATCACGCCCGGCATCTCGCTCATCGACGCCGCCAAGTGCGCGCTGATCTCGTTCGATTCGACGATGCGCTCCAACGTCTCGGTGGGCCCGCCGATCGACGTGATGCTCTACCGCCGCGATTCGCTGAGAACGGGCCTCCGCGTGTCGCTGGCCGAGCGCGATCCCTATCTCCAGACCATCCACCGCCTCTGGGGCGGCGCGCTGCAGAAGGCTTTCTACGATACCGTGCCGAATCCGGATTGGACGGTGTGAGGCCTACCGCGCGCAGATCTTGAAATCGGAGCCGTCCCAGCACGCGGGGTCGCGCGTCGAGCGCGTGGCTTCGCCCCAGCGCGAGTTGATGCCGGCCTTCGTGAGCCCGCGCACCTCGGCCTTGCCGGGCGAGACGATCGCGACGGTGACCATCAGGATTTCGCCGTAGAGCGGCTTGTCTTGATCGGCGTTCTCGAGCGTGAACGTGCCGCCGTCGTCGGGGATGAAGCGGCATTTTCCGCTCACCTCGACCTTGCCCGCGGATTCGATGCGGCAATCGACGACGCGCACCTTGGTTTCGCCGAGCGCCGGCGCGGCAGAGGCGAGCGCGAGAAGGAGGGCGGCGCCGGCGGCGGGCTTCATCATCATGGGCGGTGTCATCCCGATGGCGGGTAGGTGGCGTTGAGCCGGTATTGGCGACGCTGGAGGCGGATAAGGTCGCGGGCGCGCATCGGCCGGTAGCCGCGTTTGCGGTTGGCGGCGGCGATGTCGAACAACAATGCCTGCTGGCGGAAGAGAACGCGATAGACGTCGCCCAGGCGGTAGTCGGGGTCCCAGACCTGGATCGCCTCGGCGCCGGCACCGTTGATCTCGATGATGACGAAGCCGGTGCCGGCCTCGAACTGCTCGACGTCGGCAAAGCGCACGTCGAAGCGGCCGAAATGGAATTCGGGCAGCGCCGCGGCGATCGCGTCGAAGCGCGCGGCCAGGGCGGGCGTGATGTGCCGCGCCGCGTCGACGTAGAGGCCGCCGACGCGATTGCTGCCGACCAGCGCCAGGCGGACGGTCTCGCCGCGCGCCGGAATCTCGCCAAGACGGGCGGCGTGCGCGGCGCAATGCATTCGCGCCTTGCGCGCGAGGCGCGGATCGGAGCGTATGAGTTCGCCGAGCGTCGCGCGCCCGTCGCCGACGACGAACGGGTAGTAGCGGAAAGTCAGCGACGTGATTTCGCCGCGGGCGGCGCCGGGCTTGCGCACGTAAAACACGCCCGCCTCGCCTTCGTGCGCCACGTATTCCTGCAGCAGCAGCTTTGCGCCGCCGGGGAAGTCCGCGAGATAAGCCGCGAGCGCGGCGCGGTCTTCGACGAGGCGGCAGCCATAGCCGCGCCACGCGATGTCCGGCTTGGCGACGACCGGATAGGCGATACCCTCCGCAGCCATCGCCGTCTCGGCCACTTCGAGCGCAATGGCTCCGGCGTCGCGGGGTTCGATAAGCGCCGTGCGCGCGAGCCAGCGCCGCGCCTCGGCGCCGGCCTGGGTGAAATAGGCGTATTTCGATTCGCCGAGGAGGCCGCCGGCTTCGATCAGCGGATTGGCCACGGTCGGCAAGGTCAGGCTGCGATGGCGCGCGCCGAGATAGAGCCACTGCGCCACGATCGGCACATAGAAAAGCTGCTCGTTGACGCGCTCGGACAGCGGCACGCGGATCTGGGAAGCGCGCAGCGGCGGCATGCCGCGATGGGTCGTGCGAAAATGCTCCGCCGGCGCGGAGACGGCCGGCGCCGCGCCCGCCGCGGCGAACCGCTCCATGACGCCCGCCGGCATCAGGCGCCGGCGCACGAGCAGGGCCAGCGCGAGGATTCCGGCGGCGAACAGCCAACCCCAAGCGTCGAATTTGCGCGCGAGCTCCTCGCCGAAGAAGCGGAACAGCATGAACAGCAGCGGCACGTAGAGCGCCGCCGAGACGATGACCGGCAGCGAAAAGCGGCGGAACGGAATGCGGAGCCAGCCGCACGCGCCGTAGATCGGAAACAGGGCCAGCGGCAGCACGCGACACGCGGCGACGATGGCGAAAAGATTGCGGCGGAGCCAGGTTTCGGCCCGGTGCAGCGCGTCGCCGTCGAGGCGGCGGCGCACCCAATGCCAGCGGCCGCGGCCGGCGGTGCTGCGCGCCAGCGCGCCGATCCCGTAGATCGCGAAATCGCCGGCGACGACGCCGAAGAACAACGTCGTCAGCACCAGCGGGACGGGCGGCCCGTCATGCGCGGCGAGATAGGCGCCGCTCAAGATCGCGACGTCTTCGTGAATCAGGGTTCCGAGGAACAGCAGCGCCAGCGGCAGCGCCCAGGCGAGGAGAAGATCGGTCGGCATGCGATGCGAGGCTGACGCGAAGCGTGTCCCTAGTTTCTTATGGCCGGGTGAGCGCGCCTCGGGCGGCGAGACCGCGTTCCCTCATGACCCCCGCGCAAGACATAAGCGATGGCGAATCCGTGATCTAGCGAAAATCACTGAGCAGAATTGCGTATGTCCGACGGGCCCGTCGGGACAAAGCGCGTACCGCGGCACGGGTTCGCGCGCCGAATTCTTGCTACCCGTAAAAGCTGTGCGACGTCGTTGAAAAATGAATTTTTTCGCGCGGAATTCGGCGGCGCCGGCCGGGGTGGGCGAGGGTCGCGGACCCGGATTGCATCGGAGGGATGCGCCCCATAGCATCCCCAGCGCGGGACGGCTGATAACGAACCCGCTTGAGAACGCTATCACTTTCGGCAGGGAGCAACGCAGCAATGGCCGGCAAATACAACATCTTGCTGATGGGCGCGTCCTACGGGTCGCTACTCGCCTCGAAGATCCTGTTCGGCGGGCACCGCATCCATCTCGTCTGCCTCCCGGCCGAGGCGGACCTCATCAATGCCGAAGGCTTCCGCGTGCGCCTGCCGGTCAAAGGCATGAAGGACCCGGTCGTGCTCGATTCGCGCAAGCTGCCGGGCAAGGTCTCGGCCGGTGGCACCGCCGGGGTCAATCCCAAGGACTACGACCTCGTCGGCCTCGCGATGCAGGAGCCGCAATACCGGGCGCCGGGCGTGCGCGAGCTGCTCGACGCGGTCGCGAAATCGCGCGTGCCCTGCATGTCGATCATGAACATGCCGCCGCTCGCTTATCTGCGCCGCATCCCGGGCCTCGAGGCCAACGCGCTGCGCGCCGCCTACACGGATTCCACGGTGTGGGACAATTTCGATCCCGCCTGCATCACGCTCTGCAGCCCCGATCCGCAGGCGATCCGCCCGCCCGAGGAAAAGGTCAACGTGCTGCAGGTGACACTGCCGACCAATTTCAAGGCGACGCGGTTTCCCTCCGACAAGCACACGGCGATCCTGAAGCAGCTCCAGGACGAGATCGAAGCGATCCGCTTCGACACCGGCGCCGGCAAGATCGAGCTGCCGGTGAAGTTGAAAGTCCACGATTCGGTGTTCGTGCCGCTCGCCAAATGGGCGATGCTGCTCGCCGGCAATTACCGCTGCGTGACCAAGGACGGCGCCCGCACGATCAAGGAAGCCGTGCACAGCGACATCGAGGCCTCGCGCTCGGTCTACAATTTCGTGCGCGATCTCTGCATCAAGCTCGGCGCCGCGCCCGGCGATCTCGTGCCGTTCGAGAAATACGCCGCCGCCGCCGACGGGCTGACGCGCCCTTCCTCGGCCGCGCGCGCGCTCAACAACGGCGTGCCCAACATCGAGCGCGCCGACAAGCTCGTCCAGCTCATCGCCGCCTCAAAGGGGCTGCGCAATGCCGCGATCGACGCCGGCGTCGCCCTTGTCGACGAGCGCTTGGCGATGAACCGCAAGAAGGCGGCTTAAGCCCGCCGACACCCAATCAGAGAAGGAGCAAGAGATGTCGCGGATACGAAAGAGCGCGAGACTCGCCGCGGTGGCCGGCCTGCTGGCGGCGCTGACGGCGCCGGCCTTGGCGCAGCAGCCCCCCTATCCTGGACAGCCCTATCCCGGTCAGCCGGGACAGCCGGGGCCGCAGCGCGGCCGCTTCGCGCATGCGTGCTTCCCGGCCGATCAAGGGGGTTATTTGCGCGTCGAGTGGCCGCAGTCCGGCCGTTGGGCGATCTATCGCTGGCCGCCGGGCTCGAATATCCGTGTCTTCATCGGCGACGAGCAGGCGCAGTGGTGCTGGAGCCCGCGCTTCGCCGAAATGGCGCGTCCCTGCCGCCCGAACTACGAAGTGACCAAGCCCGTGACGCCTGGTTGCTGTTGGGAGCGCGCGCCGCCAGGCGCGCTACCGCCCGGGGGCTGTTAGCGGGCGCGTGGGGCCGCCCGCTCCCGGTCACGTCACCGCGGCGCGGGTCTTGAATTTCGGCGCATCCCAGGCACGGGCGTCCATCACGGCTTTGAGCGCCGCCACCGCGTCCCAGGCGTCGACGAAGCGGTTGTAAAGCGGCGCGAAGCCGAAGCGCAGCATGTCGGGCGCCCGGAAATCGCCGATAACGCCGCGCGCGATGAGCGCCTGCATGATCGCATAGCCCTCGGGA
>JBKOUH010000213.1:0-4543 GCA_046723285.1 Pseudomonadota bacterium | reverse complement strand
GCGGAAGATCGTGCATAATTTGGCGGGAAAGTCGCACAGGCCGCGCGAGGCGTCACCCCTCAGCGGCGCATGGCGCCGTCGTGACGCACCGCGGCGGATGCCCGTTCAGATCGCGGTCGCGGGCTCCTTCTGCGCGAGCCGCTTCGCCATTTTCGCCAGCAGATTCGGCCGCACGGCGGGGCGCGTCCACGGGCACACGGCGATGCAGATGCCGCACGACGCTTCCTCGACGAAATACGGAATGCATTTGTCGAAGTCGACGTACCAGCGCTTGACGCCGCGCACCATCTGCTTCGTGTCGGAGATGGCGCCGGGCGGGCAGGCCTTCGTGCAGACCTGGCAGTTGAGGCAGAACTCGTCGGCGCCGAAGCGGTCGGGCGCGGTGGCGACGAGCGGCATGGTGGTGGTAACGCCGGCGAGGCGCACGCCGGCGCCGAACTGCCGGCTGATAATCGAGCCGTGCTTGCCAAGCTCGCCGAGGCCCGAGGCGATCGCAGGCGGGATCAGCAGCAGCGCCTCGGCGCTCGGGCCGGGATAGGCCTTCGCGTTGTAGCCCTGCGCGCGGATCCAGTTGGCGAGCGCGAACGACGCCCGCGTGCCGCGCGCATATTGGAGGCCTACGTCGGTGACACCGGCGCCGTTGGTCTCGCTCGACGGCACTTGCTTCAGCTGGTCGTAATTGTGCGCGAATGCGAGGACGACGACCCAAGTGTCGGCGATCGTGTAGCCGTCGAAGACCCAGAGCGGGTCGAGCGGCACCATGCCGAGCGCGTCGGCCTCGTGCGCGAGCGCGAATTCCTTGAGCGCCGCCGCGAACTCGGCGGGCGTGCCTTGGCGCGGCTCGGGCGCGATCGGCACGAGCGCCGGATGCTGGTAGGCGGCCTTGAACGCCTCGGCGGCGCCGGGGCACTTGCGCGAATTCCGGCGCGCCTCGATCTGGAGATCGCCAAACGGATGCCGGTCGGGCGGGTGCCAGAAGAACGGCGAAGGCCGGCGCGGCGCGGTCTCGCCGAGGCCGTTGATCGGATTGCCCGAGACGCGCAGCAGCGCCAGCGTTTCCGGCTTCGGCACGTATTTCGGCATGAGAACGCGGCCCCCAAACGCGAATTCTAATGCATCTTAGGATGGCCTCGACGCCGGCGCCAAGCGGCTCCTTCAGGCGCCGGTGCGGCGCCGCGTGATCGCGAAATAGAGGCGGTAGGGCAGCAGGCGCAGCAGCTTCAATTGCCAGGTGAAGCGGCGCGGGAACGTGATCTCGAAGCGGTTGCTTTGGAAACCCGCGATCATGCGCTCGACGGCCTTCTCGGCCGCCATCAGGAACGGCATCTTGAAGTCGTTCTTGTCGGTGAGCGGCGTCTTGACGAAGCCGGGATTGACGAGCTGCAGTTTCACGCCGGCGCGGTCGAGATCGTATTTCAGCGACTCGGCGAGATTGATCAGCGCGGCCTTGGTGGCGCCATAGGCGGCGCCGGTCGGCAATCCGCGATAGCCCGCGATCGAGGAGACGATCGCGATGTGTCCGCGCCGCGCATCGAGGTATGCGGGCAGCAGCGCTTCGAGCATGTGCACCGTGCCCATGAGGTTCACTTCGACATGCGCGCGAAAGCGTTCGGCGTCAAAATCCGCGGCCGACATCGGCAAATAAGTGCCGGCGTTCAGCACCGCGAGATCGGGCGCGCCGCGGAAGACCCGGATGGCAGCCTCGGCTGCGGTCTTGACCGCCGCGCGGTCGGCGACGTCGAGCGGCGTCGCCAGGATGCGCGTGCCGTTCGCGGCGGCACCGGCCTCGGCGGCGAGGCTCTCGAGCCCCTCGCGCGAGCGCGCGCTGGCCGCGACCGTGACGCGGCGCCGCGCCAGCGCAAGCGCGAGTTCGCGGCCGATGCCGGTGCTCGCGCCGGTGATCCAGGCGGTTTTCCAGGGAAGGGACATCAAGACACAGCAAGCAGGCGCAAGACCCTAATCGATCTTCCGCGCCCTGTCCCCGGGCGCGCTCGAACTACGTTTTTGGCGGCACCGCCTTCGGCCCGGCGATGGCCATGGCTTTGATGTAGGCGGGGCGCGCGCCGATGCGTTTCACATAGGCGAGCGTATTGGGCAGATCGTCGATGGTTCGCCCGCCGAACAGCGGCAACGAGGTCAGATCGAACACGACCATGATGTCGGCACACGTGAATTCCGGGCCGGCGAGATAGGGCGACTTGCCGAGCCGCTGCTCGAGGTAGTTGTAGTAATTGCGCTCCCGTCTCGTGACGACGGTGTTGATTCGTTGCGCGTCGGGCCCGAGCGGCTGCTGGACGCCGAGCGCCCGTTTCGCGAAGTACAGCCCGAGGACATTGTTGTGCCAGTGCATCCAATAGAGATAGTCGGGGTAGTTCGGCTGATCCGGGCGGACCGTGAGTTTGCCGCCGGCATGGCGGTGGCAAATGTATTCGACGATGGCGCCCGACTCGGGGAGAACCAGGTCGCCGTCCTCGATGACCGGCGCGGTCGCCGCCGGATGCAGCGCCAGAAAGTCGTCCGGCGCCAGGCGGTCGGCCTTGCGATTGTACCACTTCAGCTTATAGGGCAGGCCCAACTCCTCCATCAGCCACACGACGCGGTCCGATTGAGATATGCCAAGGTGGTGGATGGTGATCATCGTCCGCTCGAGTTAAGGCCTTTGGGAAGATCGCGAACGCAAACGCCCTTGCGAAGGCGCAGGGTCCGGCGTCTCGATTACAGCTTCACGAACGGATTCGCGAGCCTGCCGATCGGGCCGGTGAACCAGATCGGCGCTTCGAGGGCGATGAGGCAGATGCAGTCCTCGCCCGCCTGCGCCATCGGCTGGTGGTCGATCGTGGGATCGGCCACCTGGATGTCGCCGCGCTCGAAGCAATTGGCGGCATCGCAATAGGCGCCGGTCAGCACGAGCGTGAGCTCCAGCCCGCGATGCGTGTGCCGCGGCACCGGCCGTCCGCCCTTGACGCGGAGCAGGATGGCCGAGCGCTTGCCGCCGTCCTCGATCAGCGCGGCGGTGTCGATATCCGCGCTGCGACGGCGCCAGACGAGGTTCTTCAAGTCGCCCTTGATGTAGGGCCACACCGGCGCCGGCAGCAGCGCGCGCGTCTCGGCGGTCGCGATCGGCCGGGGCGGCGCCACGTCTTCGCGGTCGAGCAGCGCGAGCGCGCGGTCGAGCGCGTCGGCCTTGAGCGCCGCGGGTGCCAGGCGGTCGAGCAGCGTGCCGCCGATGCCTTCCAGGCGGCGGATCTCGCGCGCGGACTCGGGGCAGAGAGCCGCGTGCGCGGCGACGGTCAAGGCGATGGGCTCCGGCAGGCTGCCGGCGGCGTAGCCCAGCAGGAGTTCTTCGGGCGGGCGATGCGTGATCATTTGTCGAGGTCCTGTATCAATCCGCGGAGCCGCGTGAGCGCCAAACGGATGCGCGACTTCACCGTTCCCAGCGGCAGGTGCAGCTCGGCTGCAATGGCCGAGTGCGATTTGCCTTCGTAGAAGGCCATTTTGACGACCATCGCCTGGTCCTCGGGCAGCTCATCGATCGAGCGCGCGATGCGGGTTTCGGCCTGGCTGCGCTCGGCGGCATCGTCGGCGCGTTCGGGCTCGCCGAGCGCGGCGGCGTATTCCTCTTCGCTCATCGCCGGACGGCGTTCGCGGCGCAGGCGGTCGATGCGCTTGTTGCGCGCGATCGTATAGATCCAAGTTGAGGCCGCCGCGCGTCCGGGATCGAAGCTGTCGGCGCGGCGCCAGACCTGGATCATCGCCTCCTGCGCCAGATCCTCGGCCGTGTCGCCGTCGGCCCCGCCTTTCATCATGAACGCCTTGAGCCGGGGCGCGAAGTAGGCGAACAGCTCGGCGAACGCGCCGCGGTCGCGCAGCGTGGCCACGGCGCGGATCAGGCGCTCCAGACGATTGTCGCCGGAAGAGCCGGAGGGGCGGCTTGCCCCCTCGGCGGGCGGAGTCACGGCCTTGCGTAACGTGCCCACCCCGGGCAGCGCAGCGCCGGAGAGAGACAAGGCCGTGGCGATGGCGGAGACCATCGGGGTAGGCTCCCTCGCAGACCTCGGAAAACACACGACGTCCAAGCGGTCATACGCAGCCCCTTGCCGGGTGGATCACGCGTCTTGGGCGCGTATATGAGCCCGCTAGCTTTGGTAGCGTAGCACCCGCGGCTCCACCGGGTTCCGGAACGGCCGGTTTTCCTGCTGGGCCTTCGCGTATTCCTGTTTGAGCCCATGATACCACTTGGCTTGGGTATCGGCGTCGTCGACGAGCATGAGGTTGGGCTTGTAGGCGAGGCCCTCCTGCTGCTTCACCACCACGTCGCGGTCCTGCCCCAGGAAGACGCGCGCGAAGTGGCGGACGATGGGTCGCGCGAGGCCAAGGCCGGCCAGCGTCCAATAGATGCGCTGGTGCACCTCGCAAACGGCATCGGTCCGCGGCGTGATCGCGGTCAGCGAGACGACGCTGTGGCGGTCGCCCTTCACATGCTCGACGCGGATGCCGGGCAGCGTGAAGGTGATCTCGCTCGAGGTGTTGCGGCCGAGCAGGC
>JBKOUH010000140.1:0-2611 GCA_046723285.1 Pseudomonadota bacterium | reverse complement strand
GCAATGCTGGGTCGAGAATTTGACGTAGCGGTGCCATTCGCCGGCGGCCGGCGCGCCTTTGTAGGTGCGTTCGATGCCGAAGCGGACGCGGCCCGTGGCGGCGTCGTTCGGCTCCGGCGCGGTTTCGGCGACGGCGCCGCGGAACACGTGATCCGAGTGGGCGAGCAGCTCGGCGACACGGTCCACCGTGACCGGCGCCGGCATGCAAGCGGCGGCGAGCCCCGACAAAGGCAGGCCGAGTACGAACATAGCGGCGGCAACCAGAAAGCGCATGGATTCGAGGCTCCTATGGGCGCGCGACGCTCCCCGCGACAGGGCGCGAAGATCTAGGCCGATTGCGGCCCCGGCATGGCCTCGTTCCAGCCCTTGTATGGCCGCCGCTTGCCGACTAAGAGGCTTCGAAACCGCCGGAACCCGCACACCATGACCGCTCTTCCCAAATCCGCCACCGTGGCCGTCATCGGCGCGGGCACCATGGGCGCCGGCATTGCGCAGGTGGCCGCGGCCGCCGGTCACCCGGTGATGCTCTACGACATCGCGGTGGGCGCGGTGGCGAAGGGCCTTGCCGGCGTCAAGGCCGGGCTCGACAAGCTCGTCGAGCGCAAGAAGATGGATCCCGGCGCGCCCGATGCGCTGCTGGCGCGCATCACGCCGACGGAGAGCCTCGACGCGCTGGCCGGCTCCGCGCTGGTGATCGAGGCGGTGATCGAGAAGCTCAGCGTCAAGCACGAGATCATGGCGGCGCTCGAGCGCGTGGTGAAGTCGGACACGATCCTCGCCACCAACACCTCGTCGCTGTCGATCACCGAAATCGGCGCGCATCTCAAAAAGCCCGAGCGTGTCGTCGGCATGCATTTCTTCAATCCGGCGCCGATCATGGCGCTGGTCGAGGTCGTGACCGGCGTTGCGACCGCGCCCGCGGTGGCCGAGACCGTGTTCGACACGGCCAAGGCCTGGGGCAAGGCGCCGGTCTATGCAAAATCGACGCCGGGCTTCATCGCCAACCGCATCGCGCGGCCGTTCTACGGCGAGGCGCTAAAGCTGTTGGAGGAGGGCGCCGCCGACGCCGCCACCATCGACGCGATCATGAAGGATTGCGCCGGCTTCCGCATGGGCCCGTTCGAGCTCATGGACCTGATCGGCATCGACGTGAACTTCCTGGTCACGAAATCGGTGTGGGAGGCGTTCTTCCACGACCCGCGCTATGCGCCGAACCTGTCGCAGCAGGAAATGGTCGCGGCCGGCCGGCATGGGCGCAAGACGAAATGGGGCTGGTACGATTATCGCCCCGGCGCCGTCGCCGCCGCGCCCAAGGAGGCCCCGCAAGGGCCGAAACCCAAGACGATCGTGCTCTCGCAGAATCCGGCGCTGGCCGCCGATCGCGGCACTTTCGACCCCGCCGCCGAGCTGGTGGCGCTCGCGCGCGCGGCCGGCATCGCGGTGACGTTCGAGGAGACGGCGCCCGATTTCCGCCCGCTCGACGATCCGTTCGCGCCCCGAGGGGGGACGCAGTTCGCATCGGCCGGCGGCGAGGAATTCGAGTTTGCGCCGAGCACGGCCGAGGATCGTTACGAGCCTTTCGCCGAGACCACGATCGGCCTCGACGGCTGCCGCTTGCGGCTCACGCGCGGCACCACCGGCCACGAGCCGGGCTGGCGCGAGCCCGACGATCTGCCGGTCGTGCTCTACGATCTCGCGCTCGATTATCGCGCGGCGCCGCGCATCGCTATCGCGGCGCCGGCCGGCGCACCGCGCAATGTGATGCTGACCGCGGCCGGCTTCTTCCAGGCGCTGGGGAAACGCGTCTCGCTGGTCGAGGACGTGCCGGGCCTCGTCGCGATGCGCATCCTCGCGATGCTCGCGAACGAAGCGGCCGACGCCGTCTATCGCGGCGTTTGCAGCGACGGCGATGCCGACACCGCGACGGTGAAGGGCCTCAATTATCCGATGGGCCCGCTTGCCTGGGGCCGCAAGCTCGGCTGGCACCGCATCCACGACGTGATGCGCGGGCTCAATCTCTATTACGGCGATCCGCGCTACCGCGTGGCGCCGCCGATCCGGCGCTGGGAGCACGCGGCGGAGGTGGCGCACAATGCATAAGGTCCACGACCGGGGACACGATCGCGATGCGACCGGGCGCGATCCGCAGGCGGTCGCCGACGAGGCGGCCCGGCTCTTCACCGCCGGCGATCAGAGCACTTTCCGCTATCTCGGCTTCGCGCTGGTGGAGATCGCGCCCGGCCGCGGCGTGCTCAGCTTCACCGTCGCCAAGCATCATCTGAACTCGGCCGGCGTCTGCCATGGCGGCGTCGTCTTCGCGCTCGCGGATTCCGCGTTGGGCGTCGCCTCGTGCTCGCACGGCATCCAGACGCTCGCGCAGCACGCCGACATCCACTGGCTCCGGCCCGCGCACGAAGGCGATGTGCTCACCGCCACCGCCAGCGAAGTGTCGAAAAGCGGCCGCACCGCCGTCTACGACATCGCGGTGGCGAACCAGGACGGCGTGCTCGTCGCCACCGTGCGCGGCATGACGCGCAGCACCGGGCTGCCGGTCGGCGCGGGGGTCAAGAAGAAGTAGGCATTGCTTTCTTACATCAACGCACGTCATCCC
>JBKOUH010000178.1:0-6234 GCA_046723285.1 Pseudomonadota bacterium | reverse complement strand
ATCCCGGCCACAGCGTGCTGCGCATGCACGCGCCGGCCTCGCGCTCGGGCGCCGAGCTTATCGGCGCGCTGACGCGCGCGGCCGAGTCGGCCGGCGTCGCTATCGTGACGCGCGCGCAGGTGACGGCGCTGTTCGCCGATGGAGACGGGCGCGTCGCGGGCCTGCGCTACCGCCGGCCGGACGGAAAAGAGGAAGACGTCGGCTGCCGCGCGCTGGTGCTCGCTTCATCCGGCTTTGGCGGCAACAAGGCGATGGTGCGGCGCTACATTCCGGAGATGGCCGACGCGCTCTATTTCGGCCACGCCGGCAATCAGGGCGACGCCATGCTCTGGGGCGAGGCGCTCGGCGCCGCGCTGGCCGATATGGGCGCCTATCAGGGCCACGGCTCGGTGGCGCATCCGCACGGCGCGCTCGTCACCTGGGCGCTGATGATGGAGGGCGGATTCCAGGTGAACGCGCGCGGCGAGCGCTTCTCGAACGAGCACCGCGGCTATTCCGAACAGGCCGTCGACGTGATCGCGCAGCCGGGCGGCATCGCGTGGAACATCTACGACGTGCGGCTCGATGCGCTCGGCTGCGAATTCGAGGACTACCGCCAGGCCGCGACGGCGGGCGCCGTGCTCTCCGCGCCAAGCGCAGAGGCGTTGGCCGAAAAAGCGGGGCTGCCGCCGCAAGCGCTTGCGCGCACGATCGCGGCAGTGGCTGCGCTCGCGCGCGGGGAGGGCCGCGATCCGTTCGGCCGCGATTTCAGCGCGAAACCGGCACTGGCGCCGCCGTATCACGCGATCCGCGTCACCGGCGCGCTGTTTCACACGCAGGGCGGACTCGTGGTCGACGAGACGGCGCGCGTGTTGCGTAAAGATGGTTCGCGCTTGCCCAATCTCTTCGCCGGCGGCGGCGCGGCGCGCGGCATCTCGGGCGCGCATGTGTGGGGCTATCTCTCCGGCAACGGCCTTCTGCCGGCCGTGACGCTCGGGCGCATTGCGGGTCGAGAGGCGGCGCGGCTCGTTACGGCACGAAAATGAGCCATGCCCCCGCGGCAATGAATCCGACGCCTGCAACGCGCGCCACCCACTCGCCGCGCGGGACGGCTTTTTCGGCGAGCACGAGAAGCGCAAGCGCGGCGGCCCAGAGGAAGTTCATGACGCCGCCGACGAACAGCAGCGCCATCGCCGGCCAGCAGCAGCCGACGCAATAGAGGCCGTGCTGCGCGCCGACGCGGAACGCGGCGGCCGTGTTGCGCGGCCAGTGGCCGGCCAGGAATTGCAACGGCGTGCGGCAATGCGAGAGGCAGCGCCGCTTCAGCGGCGTGAATTGGTAGAGGCCGGCGAGGAGGAAGACGGCGCCGCCGATCCGCGCGCCCTGCCGCGGCGAGAGCAACTGCGCCGCGAAGACCTCCTGCAAGCCCCATTGGCCGAAGACGCAAAGAAGGCTGAACGCCGCCCAGGCCGCGAGATAACCGGCGCCGAAGACGAGCGCCGAAGGCGACGCGTTGCCCGCTTCACGCTGGCGCGTCGTGATGGCGGCGAACAGCAGGATCGTCGGCGCCGCGCCGGGCAGCATCATGCCCGCCATCATGATCGCCCACATCGCGAGCGTCAGGAAAAATATGCGTGCGTCCCAGAGATAGAGAACGGGATAGCCGATGAGGCCGTCCATGCCGCTCATGAAATCGCCCATGCCCGCCGCCATCGCGGCGAGATAGGCCCAGGCCAGCGTGGTGACGAGCACCAGCGCCGCCAGCGTGAGCGCGCGGTCATGCGCGACGAGGCGGGCTAGCAACGGACGCTGCTTCGTGGGTGCCGGCGATTCCTGCAACATGCGCGATGAATAATAGTCGTCATCCTGAGCGAAGCGAAGGATCTCCCCGCAGCGTTGGCGCAACGGCGCCGCGCGGGGGCGAAGCAACGAGGCGCAGCTGCATGGAGGTCCTTCGCTTCGCTCAAGATGACGGGTTCGAGAAATCGTGCAAACCGGCGCAACCCGGGCCTGCGCCGCCCCCGATGGCGCTCGGCAACCCGCACCGATACAAGCGCCGCCAATGAGCTCCACCGCAGCAATCGCGCGGCTGCCCGGGCGCTGGACGGTGCTCTGGATGCTGGTCGTCGTCCGCGTGGCGATGGGCTACCAGTTCCAGGCCGCCGCCAGCGCGGCGCCGTGGCTCATCGCCGAATTCAACATCGATTACGCCACGGTTGGCAGCCTCGTCGGCTTCTACACCTTGCCCGGCATCGTCGCGGCGCTGCCCGGCGGCTATATCGCGCGCCGCGTCGGCGAGAAGAATTTGCTGCTGTTCGGCCTCGCGCTGATGACGGCGGGCGGCGCCATCTCGGCCATCGGCGGCGACTTCGCGTGGGTCTTCGCCGGCCGGCTCGTGGCCGCGTGCGGCGTCGTCTTCCTCTTCGTGGTCATGACCAAGGCGGTCGGCGACTGGTTCGAGGGCGGCGAACGCTTCCTCGCCATGGCGATGTTCCTGAACGGCTGGCCGGTCGGCATTGCGATCGCGCTCGTGGCGCAGCCCGCGCTCGGCGCCGGCATCACCTGGCACTGGATCTTCCTCACCAGCGCGGTGCTGAGCGCCGTGGGCCTCCTGACCATGGCGGCGCGCTTTCGCCATCCGCCGGGCCATCATCAAAGCGCCGCCGCGGCCGGCAATCGCGGCCTCTCGCGCCGCGCCATCGTGCTCGTGCTTGTTTCGGGGCTTGCCTGGAGCACGATCAATTCCGGCCACATCACCATCGTGAGCTTCGCGCCGAGCTTCCTCGCCGCGCGTGGGCTCGGGCCGATCGAGGCAGGCGCGGTCGTGAGCCTCAACATGTGGGCCGTGATCCTCGGCGTCACGCTCGGTGGCTGGATCACCGGCCGCTATCGCGGGCCCGTCACCTTCACCGCCGCGACGTTGATCCTCGGTGCCGCCACCGCGCTCGCGTTCGCGCTCGACACGAATTACACGCTCTGGCTCACGCTTTCCGGCTTCGCCGTGCTGATGGGGGCGGGCGTGCAGGCGGCGCTGCCGCTGGAGGCCCTCACCGTGGGCAACCGCGCGCTCGGCCTCGGCCTCTTCTATGCGCTCTGGTTCCTGGGCTTCGCGTTCCTGCCCATCGTCGGCGGCTGGACGCGCGACTTCACCGGCGATCCGGCCGCGCCGATCCTGTTTGGGGCCGCCCTCATCGCCGCGACGGCACCGCTCTTGGGCCTGTTCCGGCTGCTGCAACGGCGCTGGCGCGCATGAGGCCTGTGGCCATTGTTCGCTTGCCCGCGGCGGCTGCGGCCGATAAACGGCACGGCTCGCAGCGAGGCAGATCGTCCAATCCATGAGCGAAATCGACCGAGTCTTGATCGTCGGCGCCGGGCCGGTGGGCCAGGTGACCGCGGGGCTGCTTCAGCGCGAGGGGGTGCCCGTCACCATTCTCGAGCGCACGCCCGAGCTGCCCGAGGATCTCCGCGCCGGCACGTTTCACCCGCCCTCGCTCGAGCTGATGGAGCCGCTCGGCTTCACCGATTATCTGCTGCGCGAGGGCATCCGCGTTCCGCATTGGCAATTCCGCGATCTCCACGATGGGCTCGTCGCCGAGTTCGATCTCGGCGTTCTCAGGAACGACACCAAGTATCCGTTCCGTCTCCACTGCGAGCAGTGGAAGCTCACCTTCGAGGCGGCGCGCCAGCTCCGCACGCGCCCCGGCATCGAATACCGCTTCGACCACGACGCGATCGGTCTCCGCCAGGACGCGGACAGCGTCACCGTCACCTGCCGCACGCCCGAGGGCGAGCGCGAGATCACGGGACGCTGGCTCGTCGGCGCCGATGGCGGCCGTTCGGCGATCCGCAAGCTCGGCGGATTCACCTTCGACGGCTTCACCTGGGACGAGCTCTTCGTCGTCGTCAGCACGTTCTACGATTTCGCGCCGCACGGCTTCACCGAGAACGCCTATATCGCCGATCCCGATCTCTGGTGCGCGGTGTTCAAGATGCCGGGCTTCCAGCGCGGCAAGCCGCTCTGGCGCTTCGCCTACGGCGCCGATCCCAAGAAGACCGACGACGAGGTGCTGGCGCCCGACGAATCCGAGCGCGTGATGCAGGCGTTCCTGCCCAAGCCCGAGCCCTATCACTTCGCCTACAAATCGACCTATCGCGTGCATCAGCGCGTCGTCGACCGGTTCAGGAAGGGCCGCGTGCTCTTGGCCGGCGACGCCGCGCACATCAACAACCCGATGGGCGCGCTCGGCATGAACAGCGGCATCCAAGATGCCGGCAATCTCGCCGGGAAGCTCGCAAAGGTCTGGCGCGGCGAAGCCGGGCCGGAGCTCCTCGACCGCTACGACCGCCAGCGCCGCACGATCGCCAACGAGATCGTGCAAGCCATGTCGACGCAGAACTTGAAGCGCCTCAAGGAGCGCGATCCGGAAGTGCGGAAAGCCGCGCGCGCCGAGATGAAGCGCATCTGCGACGATCCCAAGCGCCACTACGAATACCTGCTGCAGACCAGCATGATCGCGAGCGTGCGCCGCGCGGAGACGATCGCGTAGCTCCCGCGCGGCACTGACATCTGGCCTTCACAGCCGCCCTCTAATGTCGGATGCTACGACCAGCCGCTTCGGCGCAGGCGCCTTATGCGCAAGCGCCTTCGGCGGCTGGGAGCAAACGCGACAAACAGAACAAGAGGTTTGGACATGAGGGCGAAATGGCTTGGCGCCGCGGCTATGGCGCTGTTCGCGGCCCAACCGGCCGGCGCGCAAACCGAAATCCAGTTCTGGCACGCGATGGGCGGGCAGCTCGGCGACACGCTGGCCCAGCTCGTCGACGGCTTCAACAAGCGCCAGAAGGACTACGTGGTGAAGCTCGTCTACAAGGGCAGCTACACCGAGACGATGACCGGCGCCATCGCGGCCTTCCGCGCGAAGCAGCAGCCGCACATCGTGCAGATGTTCGAGGTCGGCACCGCGAGCATGATGGCCGCCAAGGGCGCCATCAAGCCGGTCTACGAAGTCATGGCGGAAGCCAAGGTTCCGTTCGATCCCAAGGCCTATCTCGGCCCGGTCTATGGCTACTACTCGACCACGGACGGCAAGCTGCTCTCGATGCCGTTCAATTCCTCGACCTCGGTCTTCTACTGGAACAAGGCCGCGTTCAAGAAGGCGGGGCTCGATCCCGAGAAGCCGCCCAACACCTGGCCCGAGGTCGGCGACTACGGCAAGAAGCTGCTCGCCGCCGGCTTCAAATGCGGCTTCACCACCGGCTGGCCGTCCTGGATCCAGATCGAGAATTTCGGCGCCTGGCACAATGATCCGTTCGCCACCAAGCAGAACGGCTTCGGCGGGCTCGACATCGAGCTCACGATCAACGACCCGCTGCGCGTCAAGCACATCGCGCAGCTCGGCGAGTGGCATAAGCAGGGAATCTTCGTCTACGCCGGCCGCGAGAACAAGCCGAACGCCAAATTCTCGAGCGGCGAATGCCCGATGTTCATGGGCTCGGCGGGTCTCGCCGGCGGCTTCACGGCGCAGATGAAGGACACGCCGTTCGGCATCGCCGTGCTGCCCTACTATCCCGATGTCGCGGGCGCGCCGCAGAACGGCATCATCGGCGGCGCCACGCTCTGGGTCATGGCCGGAAAGCCTGCGGCCGACTACAAGGGCGTCGGCCAGTTCTTCGCCTATCTCTCGGAGACCGAAGTCCAGGCGCGCTGGCACCAGCAGACCGGCTACGTGCCGATCACCTATGCGGCCTACGAATACACGAAGAAGCAGGGCTTCTACGAAAAGAACCCCGGGCGCGACGTCGCCATCCTGCAGCTCACCAACAAGCCGCCGACCGAGCACACCAAAGGGCTGCGCATCGGCAACTTCGTGCAGATCCGCGACATCATCGACGAAGAGCTCGAGCAGGTCTGGGCGGGCAAGAAGACGGCCAAGCAGGCGCTCGACGACGCCGTAAAGCGCGGCAACGAGCAGCTCCGCGCGTTCGAACGGGCGAACAAATGACGGGCCGGCACTGAATCACTGCCCGACCGGGCCGATGTACGCCCGGCCCGTCATCCCGAGCGAAGCGCGATGCACCTCTTGCATCGCGCGCAGTGGAGGGATCGTAGGCCAGCTGGCCTACGATCCCTCGACTGCGCGCGATGAAAGAGGTGCATCGCGCTTCGCTCGGGATGACGGGCCGGGCGTACATCGGCCCGGTCGGGCAGTGATTCAGTGCCGGCCCGTCATTTGTTCGCCCGTTCGAACGCGCGGA
>JBKOUH010000122.1:0-4123 GCA_046723285.1 Pseudomonadota bacterium | reverse complement strand
ACAGGCGATAGAGGAGCTGCGGCGGCGCCAATAGCGGATCGAGCATCTCCGCATTCTTGACCGAACCGACGAGCGCGGCGACGCGGCGCCAATCGTCTTCGCGCTCTTCCTCGGCCAGGCTTTCCATGTTCCAGGCCGAATCGAAATCCTTCTGGTCGCGCGGCAGGCGCTGGACCATGAGGCCGCCGGCGCGCCATTTGCCGGCGTGCCGGCCGACCGCCAAGTGGATGACGGTCTCGATTTGCTCGGATTGGCGGAAGTAGTGCTGGGCGCAGGCGGCGAGCGTGGCGCCGGCGAGATCGACGATGCCCTGATAGCGCTCGGTGCGCGGGCCCTGATCGACGGTGAAGGCGAGATGGCCGGCGCCCAGATAGCGCGGCACCGGATTTTCGGGCGACGTCGGCTTCAGCTCGTCGAAGCGCGCGCGGTCGAGCCCGGCATAGGCGCGCACATGACCGTCCGAGGTGACGTCGGCCACGAGCAGCCGCACCGGCCCGTCGCCCTGCGCCTGCAGCGTGAAGATGCCGTCGTATTTGATCGTGTTGGCGAGCGTGCAGGCGAGCAACAGCGTTTCGGCGAGCAGCGACGCCACCGGCAGCGGATAATCGTGGCGCGTGACGATCGCATCGACCGCGGGCCCGAGGCGCACCAGGCGCCCGCGCAGCCGCAGATCCTCGATCATGAAGGGCTGGATCGCGTCGTCGTCCGGCGCCAGCGTGAGGTCGAGGCGGGGCGCTCCGCCAACCGTCATCTGGCCCAGCCCTCGGGCTTGAGGCACCAGGCGAGGATGCCTTTTTGCGCGTGAAGGCGGTTCTCGGCCTCGTCCCAGACGACCGAGTGCCGCCCGTCGATGACGGCCGCCGTCACTTCCTCGCCGCGATGCGCGGGCAGGCAATGCATGAAGATCGCGTCCTTGTCGGCGAGCGCCATCAGGCGCTCATCCACCTGATAGGGTCGCAGCAGATTGTGTTGATTCGTTGGCTCGTGTTCGCCCATCGAAACCCACACATCGGTGACGACGCAATCCGCGCCCTTGACCGCCTCTTCGACCGCGCTCGTGACCTTGATCTTGCCGCCCATCTGCTTGGCCCAGGCGATGACGTCGGCCGGCGGCGGCAATTCGGGCGGGCAGGCGAGGCGCAGTTCGAAGCCGAACTGCACGGCCGCGTGGATCCACGACGTCGCCATGTTGTTGCCGTCGCCGCTCCAGGCGACGACGCGGCCCTTGATCGGTCCGCGGTGCTCCTCGAACGTCATCACGTCGGCCATGAGCTGGCAGGGATGTGTGCGGTCGGTGAGGCCGTTGATGACCGGCACGGTGGCCGCGGCCGCGAGGTCGTGAAGCTTCTCCTCCTTCGTCGTCCGCACCATGATCGCGTCGACGTAGCGCGAAAGCACGCGCGCCGTGTCGGCGATGGTCTCGCCGCGCCCCAATTGGCTCGAGCCGCGCTCGAGCACGACCGCGTCGCCGCCGAGCTGCTTCATCGCCAGCTCGAACGAGACGCGGGTGCGCGTCGAGGGCTTCTCGAAGATCATCGCCATCGACTTGCCGGCGAACGGCTTCGCATCGCCGGCGGGCGGGCGGCCGCCCTTATAGGCGGCCGCCCAATCCAGCATGCGCCGAAGCTCGGCGGGGTCGATCCGGTCGAGGTCGAGAAAGTGCCGCCCGCGGACGCGGGTGCTTCTGCCGTTATCCCGCGGCACGGGCCTTCTCCTGAAGCGGCCACTTGGCCGCGACGTTGTCGAGAATCGCGAGCGCCTCGGCGATGTGGCTCGCCTCGATGATCAGCGGCGGTGCCAAGCGCACGACGTTCTCGCCCGCGCCGATGGAGAGGAGCCCCGCCTCGCGGAGCTTCGCCACCATGTCGCCCGAGGGAATCCCTTCGGCGCAGCGCAGGCCGGCCATGAGGCCGAGGCCCCGCACCTCGCTGAAGACGCGCGGGTGCTTCTTCTGCAGCTCCTTCAATTTGGCGTGGAGCTGCTTGCCCATCACGGCGACTTTGTCGAGAAAGCCCGGCGCCGTGATCACGTCGAGCACCGCGTTGCCGACCGCCATGGCGAGCGGGTTGCCGCCGAAGGTGGAGCCGTGCGTACCGGCGACCATGCCTGTCGCCGCCTTCTTGCTGGCGAGACAGGCGCCGACCGGGAAGCCGCCGCCGAGGCCCTTGGCCGTGGCCATGATGTCGGGCGCCACGCCATAGACTTCGTAAGCATAGAGCTTGCCGGTGCGGCCGTTTCCGGTCTGCACCTCGTCGTACATCAGCAAGAGGCCGAACTCGTCGCAGATCGCGCGCAGGCCTTGGAGATAGCCGGGCGGCGTCGCCGAATAGCCGCCTTCGCCCTGGATGGGCTCGACGAGGATGCCGGCCGTCTTCTCGTTCACGGCCGCGCGCATCTCGTTCAAGTTTCCGAACGCCACGTGATCGAAGCCGTCGACCGCGGGGCCGAAGCCTTCGGTGTGCTTGGCCTGGCCTCCGGCGAAGATCGTGGTCAGCGTCCGCCCGTGGAACGCGTTGTTGACGCAGAGGATGCGGTACTTGTCCGGATTGCCGGTCGAGTCGTGATAGTGGCGCATCATCTTGATGCCGCACTCGGCCGCCTCGGCGCCGGAATTGCAGAAGAAGACGAAGTCGGCGAACGTCTTTTCGACGAGCCGCTGGGCAAGGCGCTCCTGCTCCGGGATCGTGTAGATGTTGGAGCAGTGCCAGAGCTTCGCCGCCTGCTCGGTGAGCGTCTTGACCAGATGCGGGTGGCAGTGACCGAGCGCGGTCACCGCGATGCCGCTGCCGAAATCGAGGAAGCGGCGGCCATCGGTCGAGTAGAGATACACGCCCTCGCCATGACTGAAGGCGATGGGGCTCCGGTTGTAGGTCGGTAGAACGGCCGATGGGGCCGACGGCTTTTGTGCGGCGGCGTTCATTGCGTCTTACTCCGCTTTCGGGCGCTTTCCCCCGGCCGTGTCTTGGGCCGGACCCCGGCCGAAGGCCGGCGCCGCCGACTCTGCGGCAGCGGAAAGCGCGGACTATCGGCCCCGCTTAAGGCTCTGTCAATGCAGGGGAACTCGGGCGCTCGAAGCAGGACCGCGGGGCCGATAAAGCCGCGTCGCGAGCGCCTCGCCATCCCTAGCGCCGGCCCCGTTCGTCCACCCGGTTGCGTCCGCTTTGGACGCAACACTGAGACTGGGGCGCCGGCGCTATCGTCGCGGCGCGGTGGGTGCCGTGGCGGTGGCGCGGCCCTGCAGGAACGGCGAGACCTGATCCTCGATGGCGTCGGCCATGAGCACGGCCAGGCAGCCATAGGAAAGGTCGTTCATGTGGAAGAGATCGGGCGAGAGCAGCTGCGCGGCCGTGAACTGCCCGCTCTTGATGAAATGCTTCATGATCGAGAAGCGGCGGAACAGCGGAATCTCCTCGCTCGCCGCGACTTCCTGCATCACCTGCAGATACTCGGCGTAGCCCTTCACCCGCTCGGATTTCGGGTAGAACTGCATTTGGATGAGGATCACATCGATGTCGTGCTTGCGCAGCAGCTCGACGCCGTCCTTGAGCGTCTTCCTGTAGCTGTCGACGCCGACGTCGCGAATCGCGTCGTTGACGCCGGTCTGCCACAGCACAACATGCGGCTCGCGCGAGATCACGTCGCGCTCCATCCGCTCGAACATATCGCGCGCGAGCTGCCCGCCGATGCCGAGATTGGTGACCTTGAAGTCCCAGCCGTCGAAGCGGCGCTCGAGCTCGTCGTCGAGCTGCGCGGGAAACGAGGCGTGGGGCGAGCTCGCGCCGCTGCCGGCCGTGCTCGACGAGCCGATGGCGACGACCCGGATCAGCTTGGTTTTCTTGAACGCCTCGACGAGGTGGGTGAGCGGCGCTCCGAAGCGCACGAGGTCCTTCGGCGCCCGGCAGGGCGTGGCGGCGAGCGCGCCGCCCGCGGCGATCAGGACAGCGAGGAGGGCGGCGGTGCCGCGGACGAGACGCCAGGCACCGCCGCCGGCACTAGGGCCGGGGACGTGCTCGGGATCGGCCGCGCTTTCCGTCGCAAAAGCCACTTCGCTACCACCACCATCAGGCCGATGCCGCACGCATTGATTGCGGTCAGGATCCAGAGATCCCGTCCGGCCTCGACC
>JBKOUH010000048.1:0-3358 GCA_046723285.1 Pseudomonadota bacterium | reverse complement strand
AGATGATGGCGGTGGTGCGGTAATGGTGCTCGACGCCACGGCACCGGATGGACGCGAGCGGCATGACCTCGGCGCCCGCCTGCGTTGGATGGAAGTCCAGGCCAAGCTCATCGACCCGCAGATCGCGGGCCATCACGGGCGGGTCTTGCGCGCATCGGCCGATTCCCTGACTGCAACGTTCGAATGCGCGCTCGACGCCGTGCGCTGCGCGATCGAACTGCAACGCGATATTTCTGCCGCCAACGCGTCCACCACACGATTGCCGTACCTGGAGCTACGTATTGCGCTCGAGGCTGTGGACGCGGCGCGTGCCGGCGGGGAAGTCGAAAACGAGAGCATTGCCACGGCCGAAGTCCTCCGCAGACGAGCGGAACCGGGTGGCATTCTGGTCACTCCTCGCTTCCGCGCTCTCTTGCGCGGCGCGCCCGGCATAGTCGCGGAGCCGCTCCAGCCGTTGTGTGGCAGCGCGGCGATGCAGGGCCAAGAGCCCTCGCGCATCGAGTTGCCGCAGATCGGAACGGCCCCTCCAAATCGCCGCGCCGCCCATAGGCAGCAGCCGACGGTCGCGATCTTGCCGTTCCGCAGCAGCGCCGCGGTGCCGGTCGAGGACTATTTCACGGGCGGTATCGTCGAGAACATCGTGGTCATGATCGCGCGAATGGCGGACCTTGTGGTCGTATCGCGCGAGTCGACGTTCATGTTCCAAGGAACGGAATATGACCTGAAGGCGGTCGGCCGCCAGCTCGGCGCACGCTATCTTGTGACCGGCGAGGTGCGGCGCAGCGGAGATCGGCTCGAGGTGTCATCGCGGCTCGTCGACACAGAAACCGACGCGATCGTGTGGAGTGACCAAAACGAGGTCCCGCTCGCCAAACTGTTCGACCTGCAGGAAGAGATTGCTCGACGCATCGCGGGCGCCCTGGTGCCTAGCTTGAGCGACGCGGAATTGAGGCGCGCCGCGGCGAAGCGACCGGAAAATCTCAACGCCTATGATCTCTTGCTGCAGGCGATGCACCACATGCACCGCCTGAATCCGGAAGATTTTGCGGAGGCGCGCGTTCTGCTCGATCAGGCCATCCAATCGGACCCCGAATATGCCGCCGCCTACACGCGGGTGGCGATGTGGCACAAACTCAACATCGGCCAGGGCTTTTGTAGAGACGAGAACGCCGAAATCGCGGAGTTGATTCGCGCGGCCGCGCGGGCGGTGCAGCTGGATCCCGCGGATGCGCATGCGCTTGCGTTGCTCGGCCACTGTCGGGCCTGGCTCTTCCGCGACTACGATGCCGCCCTCGACCTCTTCGAGCGCGCGTTCGCGGTATCGCCGAACTCCGCGTTCGCCTGGGGCTGGAGCAGTCCGATCTGCAGCTATCTCGGCGACGGGGCTACGGCAATCGCGCACGCGGAATACGCACTGCGTCTTTGCCCGATCGGGCCGGAAGCCTATTTCTTCCGCACAGCCCTGGCATTGGCGCACTATACCAACGGCAACTACGACGAAGCGGCGCGCTGGGGCCGTCGGTCAATGGCGGTCAATCCGCACTACGAAGCGAATCTCCGGTTTCTCGCCGCGAGCCTCGCGGCTTCAGGCCGCATTGACGAGGCGCAAGCGGCCGGGCGTTCACTGCTCTCGATCCAGCCGGACTTTAGCGTCGCCCGAGTCGCGTTGCGCTATTCGTACAAGGCGAAGGAACGCAACCGCGCATTTGCAGAGCACCTGCGTCTGGCCGGCCTGCCAGACTAGTTCGGCCCGGCCCAGCGCGAACTACAGCTTCCCTTCGCGCGCCAGGCGGGCTTTGGTCGCCCATTCCTCGGCTTTCTTCTCGTCGGGCGCGCGGCCGAGGCCACCGTTCAGGAAGATATCGGCGAGGTGGTCCATCGCGCTGACATGGCCGGCCTCGGCGGCTTTCGCGAGCCAGAAGAACGCCCGCGCCTCGTCCTTGGCCGTGCCTTTGCCCTTGGCGTAGCAGTCATAAATGTCGAACATCGCGATGGTATCGCCGAGCTCGGCGCCGGCGAGCGCCACGCGGAAGAGATCGTGCGGGCGCTTGACGAATTCATAGATGATGGCGGCGGCGCGGTAGCTCTCGACGTGGCTGGGCTGGAGGCGGATCGATTGCTCGATCGGCTCGATCGCGTCGGTGTAGCGGCGCACGAAGGCGAGCATCCAGGCATATTCGTAGAAGGCGCGGCCGTCGGAAGGCGCCAAGCGCGTGAGCTCGCGGTATTGGCCGATCGAGCCCTCGTAGTCCGCGGCGCGCGCGAGGCTCTGCGCGTAGAGCCGGCGCAGCGCCGTATCCGTGGGCGCGGCCTCGACCGCCGCGGCGCAGGTGCGGAAATCGCCGTGCGGCGCGCCGGCCGCGCAACGCTCGGCCAGCGATTGCTCGTCGGCCAGAGCCGGCCAGGCCAGCACCACGAACACTGGAGCGGAGAGGATTGCCTTTCGCATGGCGGAGAGCCCCCGGATGGCGGCCACTGTCAGGCGGCGCGCACTGGGACCGCGCAACTCGGCCGCGCCACGCTTGCCGGCGCAGGACCGTGCCGTGCGATCCGATCGAATATTAGCACGATTCGCGCACCGCGTCAGTTCGCGCGCGCGGGTTCAACTTTCCGCGTCGCCGGCGCCGCGAAACGGCGTGTGCGCCTCCATCGCCTTCATGTCGGCGGCGACGGCGCGGCGCTCGCGCTGGAGGAACTCGGCGACCGCGCTCTTGAAGCGGCGGTCGGCGATCCAATGCGCGCTGAAGGTGCGCACCGGCTCGTAGCCGCGCTGCACCTTGTGCGGCCCCTGCGTGCCGGCTTCGACGCGCGCGAGCTTCATCGCGATCGCGTAGTCGATGGCCTGGTAGTAGCAGGCCTCGAAATGCAGGAACGGAAAATCGCCGGCAGCACCCCAGTTTCGGCCGAAGAGCGCGTCGCTGCCGCGTAGATTGAGCGCGCCGGCGATCGTCTTGCCGTCGCGGGTCGCCAGCATCATCACGACCTTGTCGCCGAGCTCGGCGCCGAGCCGGCCGAAGAATTCGCGCGTCAAATAGGGATAGCCCCATTTGCGGTCGTAGGTGTCGACATAGAATTTGAAGAACGCGTCCCACGCCCGCGGCTGCATCTCGCCGCCGTGCACCGGGCGCACCTCGATGCCGGAAGCGCGCACCTGCTCGCGTTCCTTGCGGATCTGCTTCCGCTTGCGCGAGGCGAGCGCGCCCAGGAAGTCGTCGAAGCTGCCGTAGCCGCGGTTGAACCAGTGATACTGGCAGCCGTGGCGCATGAGCAGCCCGGCGTCCTCGGCGAGCGCCGCTTCCTCGGGGGCCACGAAGGTGATGTGGACGCTGCTGACCTCGAGCGCGCGCGCGACCTCGAC
>JBKOUH010000273.1:0-6734 GCA_046723285.1 Pseudomonadota bacterium | reverse complement strand
GCCGCGAGCTGCGCTTCAGCGAGGGCGACGCCTTCAACGCCGAGCGCATTCGCCTTTCGCAGCGGCGCCTCAACAACCTCGAATATTTCGAGAAGGTCGAGATCCTGCCGCGGGAGGGCTCGGCGCCGGACAAGGCCATCCTCACCGTCTCGGTGCAGGAGAAGGCGACCGGCGAGTTCAGCCTCGGTGCCGGCTACGCCACGGACGAAGGCGTTCTCGGCAGCGTCGGCATCCGCGAGAAGAATTTCCTGGGCCGCGGCCAGGACCTTGGCGCCACGTTCTTCATCTCGCAGCGCACCTTGGGCGCCGACGTCAGCTTCACGGAGCCCTATTTTCTCGAACGCAATCTTTCCTTCGGCGTCGACCTCTTTCGGCGCGAGCGCGACTTCACGTCGGAAGGCAGTTTCAGCACGCGCGAGACCGGCTTCCGGGTCCGCCTCGGCTGGCGCATCACCGAGGAGCTGACGCAGTTCCTCGGCTATGAGGTTAACGACAAGCGCGTGCGCAATATCTCCGTCAATGCCTCGCCGCTGATCCAGGCCGAAGCCGGCAAGACGACGACGACGCAGGTGGGCACGACCCTCACCTACGACACGCGCGACAACCGATTCACGCCGACCGAGGGCTTCGTGCTTTCGGGCTCCGTCTCCTATGGCGCGCCGCCGGGCTCGGTGCATTTCATCAAGGGCGTCGTGCGCGGCGCGGTGCACTACACCGTGATCCCGGGCTATGTCGTGAGCCTCTTGGGCGAAGGCGGGATCGTCAGCGGCATCGGCCAGGACGTACGCCTCAACGAGCGTTTCTTCCTCGGCGGCGATTCGCTGCGTGGTTTCAAAGTCGGCGGCGTCGGCCCCCGCGACGCAATTACCGGAGACACGCTCGGGGCCAATAAGTATTATGTGGTGACGACCGAACTCAGCTTCCCGCTAGGGCTGCCGAAGGAGTTCGGGATCCAGGGTCGCGTCTTCGCCGATGTGGGCAGCGCTTTCGACATTGACTTGAATTCACCTCTGATTCTGCAGCGCAATGCGCCGCGCATCGCAGCCGGCGTCGGCGTTTCGTGGCAGTCGCCGTTCGGCCCGCTGCGGGTGGATCTCGGCTATCCGGTCCTGAAATACGAGGGCGACCGGACTCAAATCTTCCACTTCCGCTTTGGCGCGCGTTTCTAAGCCAACCCCAAAGGTGTTCCAATGAAGCGATTTCTCTCCATTCTGGCGCTGACCGCGCCGCTGGCGCTCGGCGCCGCCGCGCAACCGGCGAAGGCCGACGATAAGCCTGCGCCTCTCGTCGTCGCCGTCGTCGACGGCGGCAAGCTCACGCAAACCGCCAAGGCCATGAAGGCCGCGCAGGACGAGGCCGAGAAGCTCGCCAAGCGGTTCGACGCCGATTTCGGCGCCGAGCAGAAGAAGCTCCAGGCCGAATATCAGCAGCTCGAGAAGGACCGCCTCAAAATCACTGGCCAGGAATACGACCAGCGCCTGCAGAAGCTCAACACGCGTTTCGCCGAAGTGCGGCGGACGGCGCAGATCCGCCAGGAACAGATGTCGCGTGCCGTGCGCGCCGTTCAGCTCCAGTTCCGCAACGAGGTGGTGAAGGTCATCCAGGCCCTGTCGGTCGAATCGGGCTACACGCTGGTGATCGAGAAGAGCGGCGTTCTCCACTCCGCGGCGCAGCTCGACATCACCGACAAGGTGCTGGAGCGCCTCGACAAGGCGCAGATCCAGGTGAAGTTCGAGTTCCCGCCCAAGGCCGACGCACCAGCGGCGCCGGCAGCGCCCGCTGCGCCCACGCCCGCCGAGAAGAAGCCGGCGGCGCCCGCTGCGCCCAAGAAGACCAATTAGGACGACAGACGGCGACCCTTCTGACCGCAGGAGGGGGCGCCGCGGTTCCGGCAAAATGCCCATGACCGCCGAAACGCCGGCCCCCACGACGACGCGCGGGGACATCGCCCGCGTGATGACTCTGCTGCCGCACCGTTATCCGTTCCTGATGGTGGACCGGATGGTGGAGATGGTGCTGGGCGAGCGCGCGGTCGGCCTGAAGAACGTCTCGGTCAACGAGCCTCATTTCCAAGGTCACTTTCCGGGCGAGCCAATCATGCCCGGCGTCCTCCTGATCGAAGCGATGGCGCAGACCGCGGGCGCCCTCGTGGTCGAAACACTCGGCGAGGCCATGCACGGCAAGCTCGTCTACTTCATGTCGGTCGAGAACGCGCGCTTCCGCGCGCCGGTGCGCCCTGGCGACCAAATCCTCATCCACGTGCAGAAACTCCACGCGCGGAAGCTGGTCTGGAAATTCTCGGGCGAGTGCCGCGTCGAGGACAAGGTCGTGGCCGACGCGACCTACACCGCCATGATCGTCGATCGCTGATGTCGAGCATCCACGCGACTGCCATCGTTGCCGCCGGAGCCAAGATCGGCCAGGACGTCGCGATCGGGCCCTACTGCATCGTCGGCGAGAACGTCGTGCTTGACGACGGTGTAACCCTTGTCTCGCACGTGGTCGTGGACGGCCACACGCGGATCGGGACAAGAACCAAGGTCTTCCCCTTCGCCTCGCTCGGCCAGGGACCGCAGCACCTGAAATACGCGGGCGAGCCGACCCGGCTCGAGATCGGCTCGGAAAACGTGATCCGCGAGCACGTGACGATGAACACCGGTACGGTCATGGGCGGCGGCGTCACGCGCGTCGGCGACCGCAACTTCTTCATGGTCAACAGCCACGTCGCGCACGATTGCACCGTCGGCGACAACGTCGTGATGGCCAACAACGCCGTCCTCGGCGGACACGTCACGGTCGGAGATTTCTCGGTCTTCGGCGGCAATTGCGCCGTGCATCAATTCGTGCGCATCGGACGCTACACGATGATCTCCGGCGCGTGCGGCGTGGCGGAGGACGTCATCTCGTACGGTTACGCCTACGCGCTCTACAATTCGCGCGCGAGCCTGGCCGGCCTCAATCTCGTCGGCTTGAAACGCCGGGGCTTCACGCGCGAGCAGATTCATACGCTGCGCACGGCTTACCGGCTCTTGTTCGCGGAAGAGGGCACGCTAAAAGAGCGGCTCGACGACGTGGCCGAGATGTACCGCGACAACGAAGCGGTCATGGAGATCGTAAATTTCATCCGTGCCGACGCGAGCCGCAGCATCTGCCTCCCCACCACTGGCCGGCAAGCCCCTGAATAGGCTCGCCATCATCGCCGGCGGCGGCGCTTTGCCCGGCATCGTGATCCAGGCCTGCCGCGAGGCCGGACGGCCGTTTTTCGTTCTTGCCCTGGAAGGTCAGGCCGCGCCGGATTCGTTCGACGGCGTGCCGCATGCCTGGTGCCGGCTCGGCGCCGCGGCCAAGGGCGAGAAGATCCTGCGCGAATTCGGCCCGGACGAGCTCGTCTTCGTCGGCAAGGTGCGGCGGCCGTCGCTGAAGGAGATCCGTCCGGATTGGCGCGCGTTGAAGGTGATGGTGAAGGCCACGGCACGCGCGCTCGGCGACGACGGTCTCTTGCGTGCGATCATCCGCGAGGTCGAAGCCGAAGGCGTCAAGGTCGTGGCGCCGCACGAGGTGGTGAAAGGCTTGCTTGCCGTCGCCGGCCCTTATGGCCGCATCAAGCCCGACCGTCAGGCGCGCATCGACTTCGCGCGCGGCATGGAAGCGGCCAAGGCCATCGGCGCGCTCGACATCGGCCAGGCCGTGGTGGTGCAGCAAGGCATCGTGCTCGGGCTCGAAGCGATCGAAGGGACCGACGCGCTCGTCGCGCGCGCCGGGGCGTTGCAGCGCAAAGGTGCGGGCGGCGTGCTGGTGAAGGCGCCGAAGCCGCGCCAGGAGCGGCGCATCGATCTCCCTGGCGTCGGCGTCGAGACGGTCGAGGCGGTCGCGAAGGCGGGTTTGCGCGGCATCGCGGTGGAGGCGGGGGGCGCTCTCATCATCGACCGCGCCAAGGTGGCGGCGCGTGCCGACGCGCTCGGCATTTTCGTCGTCGGCATCGCGCCGCGGGACGAGACCGCCAAGCCATGAGTACGCCCGCCATCGGCGGGCCCCCGACGGGCGACGGGGCGCCCTTCATCTACATTACCGCCGGCGAGCCTTCGGGCGACCAGCTCGGCGCCAATCTGATGCGCGCGCTCAAGGAGGCGACCGGCGGAAAGGTGCGCTTCGCCGGCATCGGTGGCGACCGTATGCAGGCCGAGGGACTCGCGAGCCTTTTCCCGATGTCGGATCTCGCGCTGATGGGCTTCGAGATCTTGCCGCGTCTGCCCGGATTGCTGAGGCGCATCCGCGAAACCGCCGCCGATGTCCGTGCCAAGAAACCCGATGCGCTGGTGACGATCGACGCGCAGGGGTTCTCGAAACGCATCGGCATGAAGCTCAAGGGCGCGCCGTTCCCGATCATCCAATACGTGGCGCCGACGGTGTGGGCGTGGAAGCCGTGGCGCGCGCGCACGGTCGCGCGGTATCTCACCCATCTCCTCACGATCTTCCCATTCGAGGCGCGCTTTTTCGACCGTTACGCCCTCGCCAATACGTTCGTCGGCCATCTCGCCGCCGAACGCGGCGCCACCTCGGCCGATGGCGCGGGCCTGCGCGCACAGCTCGGCATTGGCGCCGATGCCCCGGTGATTTGCACGCTGCCGGGCAGCCGCCGCGGCGAAGTACGACGTCACCTGCCGGTCTTCCGTGAGACCGTGGCGCTCCTGAAGCCGCGTTTGCCCGGCCTCGTATGCCTCACCCCGACGGTTCCGGCCGTGGCGGATGCCGTGGAGGCCGATGCCAAGACGTGGGCCGCTCCGGTTCACGTGCTGCGCGATCCGGCCGCGAAATATCCGGCCTTTGCGGCGTCGTCCGTGGCGCTCGCGGCGTCGGGCACGGTCACGACCGAAACGTCGTTTGCCGGCTTACCGACCGTGGTTTTGTATCGCGTCAACGCGGTCACGGCCGAGCTCTTCCGCTTGGTGCTGAAGACGAAGTGGCTGCGTTTCGCCTCGGCCGTCAATCTCGTGCTCGACCGCGAGGTCTTGCCCGAGTTCCTTCAGGAACGCTGCCAGCCGGGGGCACTGGCCGAGGCCGTTATGCGCCTTTATTCCGATGTCGCCGCGCGGACGGAACAGCTTGCGGGAATCGCCGAAGCGGTCCAACTTCTGTCGGTCGGCGGCGAGCGCCCGAGCCGCATCGCCGCCCGCACCATCCTCGACGTCATCGCGCAATGGAGAAGGACCCATGGCTCCCGACAGCGCTGAAGCCCGCTCCCGCACTAAGCCCGCCGATACCGCCGGCACGCGCATGCTGCACACGATGATTCGCGTGCTCGATCTCGAAAAATCGATTGCGTTCTATTGCGGCCAGCTCGGCATGACGCTGATCCGCAAGAAGGACTTCGAGAGTGGCCGCTTCACGCTCGCTTTCGTCGGCTATGGCAGCGAGGACGACACCTCAGTCATCGAGCTCACGCACAATTGGGACCAGAAGGAGCCGTATGCGATCGGCAGCGGCTTCGGCCACATGGCGCTCGGCGTGCGCGACATCTACAAGACCTGCGAGCGCCTCGCCGCCGCGGGCGTCAAGATCCCGCGCCCGCCAGGGCCCATGAAGCACGGCGGCTCCGTCATCGCTTTTATCGAGGACCCCGACGGCTACAAGATCGAGCTGATTGCGCGCGGGTAGGCGCGCGCAGGCGGCAACGCCCCGTGCACGGCCCTTTTTCTGCATCCGGCAATAACTTTGGGCATCGGCGCGTTGTCGATCAAACGTGGTTAATGTCCAATCAAGGATTTTGGAAAATTCTTGTTGTTTCAATCTCTCAACAAGAAGGCTTGCCAGCGATTTGCACGAACTATCGCTTCCCTAAGGGCCATTTGAATTTATAAAATATAAAAGAATTGATGAACGGGGGACGCGGTTGGAGGGAATGCATTTACGATTGGGATGGCTTTTGCGCGGCGGCGCCCTGTCTCTGATGCTCGCGGCGAGTGTCGCTGCGCCGGCGGCAGCGCAGGGCGATGCAGAATTCCGTCGTGCATTCGAAGCCGTGATGAGCGACCCGACCGGTCCGGCGCCCAATTTGCGCTACGCACGCATGGCGATCGATCGCGGCGAATTGCGCAAGGCGCTCGCCGCATACGAACGCATTCTCGTGCGCGATCCCACAAACGAAGAAGCGTTGGCCGGCCGGGCACGAGTCCTACGCGAGCTTGAGCCGAATACGACGCGTGCGGTCCTGTCGATCGGCGGACTCTACGAGACCAACCCGCGTCACGCCAATATCACCAACACTCACACCGACGACGGAGCGTACACGGGGCGGTTCAATGTCGTCGACGAGCGCCGCGTGTTCGGCATCCGATGGCGGAGCGAGGGCGACGTCGTGGGGCTGAACCATGCGACGTTTCGCGACATCGATGTGGGCTCCGCCGGGGTGCGCACGGGCCCGGTGATCCCGTTCAGCAACTATCGGCGCGTCCATGTCTTTGCCGGCATGTCGTACGCATGGCTCGCCCGCCGCACGTTCTTTGGCGAGCCGACCGCAGGAATAAGCTACGAATCGGACGATACTGGACCGTTCCGCGGTGTCGTTGCGCGCTGGGGCTACCAGGTCCTCGGGCGTCACTTGACGTCGCGCGACGGCATCTTCGCGGAGGTCTATCCGCGCTTCGTCTTCACCGATGTCGTGTTCCCGCAGGCCACGATCAACATCGTCCCATTTTGGCGCTACAATGGCGTGATCGGATCGGGCGCGGCCGTCG
>JBKOUH010000183.1:0-3063 GCA_046723285.1 Pseudomonadota bacterium | reverse complement strand
GTCAGATGTGTATAAGAGACAGCTGTTGGACGACGACGCGCATCAGTCGCGGAGCAAGTCGTAAAGGTTCATCAACATCGCGGCGGTGGCCCCCCAAATGTATTTGTCACCATAAGGCATGGCATAAAAGCGGCGCTCTATGCCATTGAACACGCGGCTCTCGCGTCTGTGATTGGCGGGGTCGAGGAAGTGGGCGAGCGGCACCTCGAACACCGCCTCCACTTCCGAGGGGTCGGGATTGAGCGCGTAAGGCGGGCGAATGAGGCCCACGATCGGTGCCACCAGGAAGCCGGTGCCGGTGATGTAATCGTCGAGGCGGCCGACGATCTCGATGCTGTCGCGCGCAAGGCCGATCTCCTCCTCGGTCTCGCGCAGCGCCGTGGCTGCCGCCGAGGCGTCGTCTTCCTCGATGCGGCCGCCGGGGAAGCTGATCTGGCCGGCGTGATGCGGCAGGCTCGCATTGCGGAGGGTCAGCAGCACGCTCATCGCCTCGGGCCGGTCGACCAGTGGCACCAGCACGGCGGCGGCGCGCAGATTGTCGCGAACGGGAATGCTTGGCTCGTGCTGGAAATCGCCGCGGAAGCGCTCGAGCTTCTTCGCGATCGCCGCCGCCATGTCGACGGGTTCGTGCAGGCGCTCGAGCGAGCGCGCGAGCCGGGACGTGACGCGGTCGCGCGTCATTGACCGTCCTCCTCGGGCGAGAGATCGTCGAGGGCGCCGAGGCGGAAGAATTCACCGCGGCTCCAGATGCCGAGAATGCGCGTCCCGCCCTCGCTGCGCTCCTCGCCGTGCTCGACGAGATCGTAGAACACCGGGCGCGCGAGGCGCGCCTCGAGCCGGTCGCGCACCAGCACATAGGGCGCAGGCGCGCCGCTCATCGGATCGGTTTCGACCCTTAAGGGATGCTCGCGGCTTACAGTCACGATTTCGTCAAGATTGGTCCGCAACGTCACGGTTTGTTCACGACCGGCGCCAATGATGCTCGCTTCGACGGCGACGAACGGCACGTCTTCGACCACGATGCGCCCTTTTTCCGCCGGAGTGACCAGCCAGTATCCGCCCTCGTCGTCGCGCCGGAGGACGGAGGCGAACAGCTTCACCAGCGGCTTACGGCCGATCGGCGAACCGCGATAGAACCACGTGCCGTCGCGCCGGATCGAGAGGCCGAAATCGCCGCAAATATCGTCGAACACGCGCCGATCCGCCGCCGAGGGTTCTGCCCCTCGCGGGTCCGTGTCTTGCATGGTCTTGGGCACAGCCTGCAAAGTGCCTCGTTTCTCGAGCAACGCCTGTGGAGTTTTTAAGTGACCGCTGACAATCCCGCCACCGCCGGTTCCGTATCTAATTTCGTGATGCGCGACGCCCCCGACAAGCTGGTCCGCGAAGTGGAAGCCCTCGGCCGGACCCTCGACCAGGTCAAGTCCAGTATTGGCCGCGTTATTTTCGGCCAACACGAGGTCATCGAGCAAACCCTGATCACCATCCTTTCGGGCGGCCACGTGCTGCTGATCGGCGTGCCGGGTCTCGCCAAGACCAAGCTGGTCGAAACCTTGGGCGTGGCCTTCGGCCTCGACGAGGCGCGCATCCAGTGCACGCCCGATCTGATGCCGGCCGACATCATCGGCTCCGAAGTGCTGGAAGAGGCCGAGAGCGGCCGCCGCTCGTTCCGCTTCATCCGCGGCCCCGTCTTTTGCCAGCTCTTGATGGCGGACGAGATCAACCGCGCGAGCCCGCGCACCCAGTCGGCGCTGCTGCAGGCGATGCAGGAGAAGCGCGTGTCGGTGGCGGGCCAGTATCACCCGCTGCCCGAGCCGTTCCACGTGCTGGCAACGCAGAACCCGCTCGAGCAGGAAGGCACTTATCCTCTGCCCGAAGCCCAGCTCGACCGCTTCCTGCTGCAGGTCAACGTCGGCTACCCCGATCTCGCGGCCGAGCGGCGCATGATGCTGAGCACGACCGGCGTCGAGGAAGAGAAGGCCGTGAAGGTCCTCTCTTCGGCCGACCTGTTGCAGGCCCAGCGCGTCATCCGCCAGATCCCGGTCGGCGAGAGCGTGGTCGACGCGATCCTGAAGCTCGCTCGCAGCGGCCGTCCCGAATCGAGCGAAATCGCCGAGGTGAAGCAGCACGTGGCCTGGGCGCCCGGTCCCCGCGCGAGCCAGGCGCTGATGCTCGCCTGCCGCGCCCGCGCCGTGGTGCAGGGCCGCTTGGCGCCGTCGATCGACGACGTGGTGGCGCTGGCGCCGCCGATCCTCCGCCACCGCATGGCGCTCAATTTCGCCGCGCGCGCCGACGGCGTCACCGTCGAAAAAGTCATCGCCAAGCTCTGCGAGCCGTTGCGCTGAGGTCATGCCGAGCCTCACGGACGTAATGAACGTGGAAGTGGCTGCGATCGCCGAGCGGGATGGCCCCGAGTGGCTCGCGTTGCGCCAGGCGCTCTGGTCGGACCACTCCGCGTCGGAGCACCGCGCCGAAATGCGCGATTTGGCGGCGCGGCGCGAATTCGCCGCCTTCATGGCGCGCGACCGGGGCAAGCCCGTCGGCTTCGCCGAAGTCTACGTCCGTCCGTTCGCCAATGGCTGCGTGAGCCGTCCCGTCCCGTTCCTCGAAGGCATCTGGGTGGCGCCTGATGTCCGCGGCCACGGCATCGGCCGCGCGCTGCTGATTGCCGTCGAGGCGTGGTGCCGGAAGCAGGGCTTCGGCGAGCTCGGTTCCGACGCGCTGATCGACAACGAAGCGTCGCACCAGGCGCACGCCGCCTGGGGCTTCGCCGAAACCGAGCGCGTCGTCTATTTCCGCAAGCCTTTGCCCGAGCTGGAGGGCGCCTGATGGCCGAAGCCGCGGCCTCGCGCCTGCATCTTCGCCACGAAGCCGAGCTCGCGGCCGCACGGCTGCCGCCGCTCTTGGTCGCGGCCGAGCGCGTGGCGGCCACGGTCACGCAGGGCGTGCACGGGCGCCGGCGCGTCGGCATGGGCGAGGCGTTCTGGCAATTCCGCCGCTACGAGCCGGGCGATCCCATCCGCCGCATCGACTGGCGCCAATCGGCCAAGAGCGATCGGCTCTTCA
>JBKOUH010000109.1:0-11115 GCA_046723285.1 Pseudomonadota bacterium | reverse complement strand
CCCGTGCGCGGTGAGCCAGCGCTTGAGATCGGCTTCCATCGATCCGGCATCGCCTTCGGGATTGACGGTCAGAACCGTCACTTCGCTGGCGCCGGCGAGGAAGGGCAGGGCATCGGCCAGCGCGCGCGCCGATTCGCGCGTGCCGCTCCACGCTGCGAGGACGCGCTTGCCCGTATCCGCAAACGTGCCGGCATAGGGCACCATCAGCACGGGCCGGCCGAGCGACATCACGATCTCGGCGGGGGAATCATAGTCGGTGGCGGCATCGCTTTCCTCGGGCGCGGGCTGCGCGAGCACGGCCAAATCGGCATAGCGCGCGCGGGCGATCACGGCGTCGGCCGCCAGACCCTCGACCTCGGTCCAGACCGGCTTCCCCTGCGCAAGCTTCACCGTGTCAACTAAGGCTTTCGCCGCCTTGGCGCGCTCGCGATAGATCGCCTGCTGCGCCTCGATGATCTGCGGCGTCAGGATGCCGTCGATCGAGGCGGGTATGAACGGCGGCACGTTGGCGAAAACCGCTTCGAGCCCGGCGCCGAAGCGGCCGGCGAGCGCCGCCGACATTTTCAAGACCGCGCTGTCGTGCGGGCCGCCCTCGACATGGGCGACGATGTGTTTGATCCCCGGCATTCTCGCTTACCTCGCGCTAGTTCGTGGCCGGCACGGGTGCTTGGCGTGTGCCGGAGGACGCATCTTACCGACCGGCAGCGAGCGCCGCCGCCGGAAGCTCAGAGATTCGAGCGCATAGCCGGCGCGGAACAGCGCGGCCTCGCAGCCCGACGCTTCGGTGCCGATGGGATCGCCGGTGGCGGGCAGCACGACGCGCACCCATTTGCAGCCGCGCTCGAGCGCGATCTTGTCGGCGGCCTCGAGCAGCGCGCGGACCGGCGTCGCGTAGCGCGGCAGGTCGGCGACCACGAACGGGTCGCAGACCAGCGCGGCGCCTTCCTGGTTGTGGCGATTCACCTGGTAGAAGAGGAGCCCCGATAGATAGCCGTGCGGATTCTCGGCCGCAATCACGCCCGCGTCGGGAGTTTTCGAGTCGGTGTAGCTCGCGACGAAAGCGCGCCAGCTCGCGAGATCGGCGAGGCCGAGCGCCGGCGCGAACGGATAGGCTTTATCGATGAGGGCTTTGGTCAACGGCCTGGTGGCGAATTCGAGGTGCATGTTGAAAACAATGGAGGCCAAGCATCGATCCCCAAGCATGCATAGTCACGCGCTGTCTCTGCAGCCTTGATCTGCGTCAAAATGCGGCGACCGGCGGGCGGTAATGATGCCCATGTTCAGGCTATCTTCGCAGGCGGCATGGGGGTGCGCGAGGCGATGTCGAGTCCCGGAGCGAGACAACTGGTCCAGCCGTTGCAGCGCGCGACGGCGGAGGCCAATCCGTGCGCGGCGTGCAAGGTGCGCGATCTCAGCATCTGCGGCGCCATCGAGCCCGAGCATCTCGGCAAGCTCGACGCCATCGTCATGCACAAGAAGCTACAGGCGGGCGAGACGCTGTTCTTCGAAGGCGACCGCTCCGACAGCCTCTACATCCTGACCGAGGGCTGCGTCCGCCTCTCGAAAATGCTCGCCGACGGCCGCCGCCAGATCACCGGCTTCCTCTTCCCGTCCGATTTCCTCGGCTTGGCGCTGCGCGAGCGCTATGCCTACAGCGCCGAGGCGGTGGATGCGGTGTCGCTCTGCCGTTATCCCAAAAACCGGCTCGAGGCGCTGCTCGATCAGTTCCCGGCGATGGAGCGACGCCTGCTCGCCGTCGCCTCGAACGAGCTCGCCGCGGCGCAGGACCAGATGCTGCTGCTGGGGCGCAAGACCGCGCTGGAGCGCGTGGCCTCGTTCATCTTCATCCTGATGCGGCGCATGCAGCTGAAGGGGCGCCAAGACATCGTCTCGCTGCCGATGACGCGCACCGATATCGGCGACTACCTGGGCCTCACCATCGAGACGGTGAGCCGCAGCCTCTCCAAGCTGAAGCGCGACCGCGTCGTGCGCTTCCTCACGGCCTCGGACCTCCAGATCGTCGATGCCAAACGCCTGGCCGAGCTCGCCGGCGCCGAGGACGATTGGAATCCGGCGACGACGATTTAGCATCGGCGCCTAATACGTCTCCACGTGATAGCGGCCGCTGCGGCGCAGCTCGGCCTTGAGCTGCGGCCAATGCAGGCCCGCGTCGCGGCAGATCGCGGCGAAGGCGTCGTCGACGCCTTCCTCCATTCGCTTGTGGCCGCAGAGATAGAAATACGCGCTCGTGTCGGCGAGGAGGCCGGTGAGTTCGCCCGCGCGGGAGCGCATGCGGTCCTGCACATATTCCTTGGGCCGCGCCGGATCGCGCGAGAACGCGAACCGCACGTCGATGAAATCCGGCGGCAGCTTCGTGAGCGGGCCGAAATAGGGGAGCTCGCCGGGCGTGCGCGCGCCGAAGAAGAGCAGCAGCTTTCCGCCCGCGCTTTCGCCGCGCGCCCATTTCCGCCGGCGCCTTTCGGTCATGGCGCGCATCGGCGCGGCGCCCGTGCCGGTGCAGATCATGACGATGTGCGAGCCGGGGTGATTCGGCATCAAGAACGTGGTGCCGTAAGGGCCGATCAGATCGACCGTCGCGCCCTTCTCGAGATCGCACAGAAAATTGGAGCAGACGCCGCGCACCGGTTGGCCGTCGCGGTCCTCGGTCACACGCTTCACGGTGAGCGCGATGTTGTTCTTGCCCGCCCGCTCGCCCTCGCGCGGGCTCGCGATCGAGTAGAGGCGCACGCGATGCGGCTTGCCCTCGGCGTCGAGGCCCGGCGGCAGCACACCGACGGACTGGCCTTCGAGCACCGGCATCGCCGTGGTGCCGAGGTCGAGCACGACGTGATGGATCTCGCTCGATGTGCCCGGCTCGGTGAGGCGCAGATTGCCGGCGACGGTCGCGACCACAGGCCGCTCGGGCGCGTAGAGATTGAGATAAGGATGCGCCGCCGACCAGGGCGGAACCGCGCGGCCTTCTTCGGCCGCGGTCGCGACCGCGGTGATCCTCGACACCTCGGCGGGTAGCGGTATCTCGGCGGGAGCAGGAGCGGGGGCGGTGCCGGTGCCGGCCACGCCGGTCTCGCCCGGAGCGGCATCGGGCGGCAGACTCTCCCAGCCAAGTTGCTCGGCCACGGTCCAGGGCCGCGCCACTTGGCGATAATTGTCGATGGCGCCGGTCGGACAGGGCGGCAGGCAGTCGCCGCAGAAATTGCAGCGGTCGAAATCGACGACGTAGTTGACGCCGTTGTGGCTGATCGCATGCACGCCGCACACTTCCTCGCAGGTGTTGCAGCGGATGCACACCTCGGGGTCGATCAGGTGCTGGCGGCGCAGGCCTGCCGTAATCGCGTCCATGGCGGACGACCGTGTTGGGGAGAAAGGTTGGGACGGGAGCGCGGGGGATCCGGCGGCGCTCCCGCCCCTTGCTCGCTTCGACTTATTCAGTCGACGCGGGCATAAGCGAATTCGATCGGCTGGTTGTTGATTCCGCGCGCCGGCGGCGCGATCCAGCTCGCGAACTTGCCGGGCTCGGTAACGGGCTTCATCAACGACTGCACGAAGGCGTGGTCGGCGTCGTTGGGCAGCCAATCGGAATGATGGCGCGTCCACTCGGCTTCGCTCAACACGCGGCCGTCGGGGCTCACATGCACCTGCTCGAAGGTGCCGATCTGGCGGTGGAAGGCCTTGTGCGGAAGGTGCAGGCGCTGCGCGGCGCCGCCTTTCTCGAGCACCTTGTTCCAGCGGTCGACGCCCTTCTGGCAATCGACGATGTAATCGTCCCTGAGTCGCTCGTTGAGCGCGGTCAGCGCCGGCGCCTCGCGCACGATGATGGCGTCGCCGGCCAGGTCCGGCACCGGATAGGTGGCGGTGGCGAGCCTGTGGTCGTCCTTGAGCTTGGCTTCCTCGAAGCGTCCCTTGAGGCCCATCGTGAAGGCGTTGGCGGCGTTGGTCGAGATCTCGCTGCCGTAGAGGTCCTCGGTCACGCTGATGTGGAAGTTGAGATACTTCTGGATCGTCGGCAGGTCGATGGCGCCCTCGGCGCGCACCTTGGCGGGATCGTCGGAATTGATCCGCTTCATCACCTCGCAGGTCTTCTGAAGGATACGCGCGATGCCGGTCTCGCCGACGAAGAGGTGATGCGCCTCCTCGGTCAGCATGAACCTGCACGAGCGCGAGAGCGGGTCGAATCCGGACTCGGCCAGCGAGGCGAGCTGATACTTGCCGTCGCGGTCGGTCAGCATCGTGAAGAAGAAGAATGAGAGCCAGTCGGGCGTCTTCTCGTTGAACGCGCCCAGGATGCGCGGGCGGTCGCTATCGCCCGAGCGGCGCTCGAGCATGCCCTCGGCCTCTTCGCGGCCGTCGCGGCCGAAGTGCTTCATCAGGAGGTAGACCATCGCCCAAAGATGGCGGCCTTCCTCGACGTTGACCTGGAAAAGGTTGCGGAGATCGTAGAGCGACGGGCAGGTGCGGCCCAATTGGCGCTGCTGCTCGACCGAGGCGGGCTCGGTGTCGCCTTGCGTCACGATGAGGCGGCGCAGCAGCGAGCGGTATTCGCCCGGCACGTCCTGCCAGGCTGCGTCGCCCTTGTGGTCGCCGAAATTCACTTGCCGGTCTTTTTCCGGCTGCGTCAGGAAAATGCCCCAGCGATAATCGGGCATCTTCACATAGCCGTATTGCGCCCAGCCCTGCGGGTCGACGCTGATCGCGGTGCGGAGATAGATGTCCTTCGACTGGAAGCCTTCCGGCCCCATCTCGCGCCACCAGTCGAGATATTTGGGCTGCCAGCGCTCGAGCGCGCGCTGCAGTTGCTTGTCCTCAGACAAGCTCACATTGTTCGGAATGCGCTCGTTGTAGTTGATCGACATCGGATCCCTTCCCCCGGCGGCTCGGCCAAAACGGGCCGATCACCAGACGGTCGGATCATCGTCGGGAGCGGCGCAATCGGCTTTGACCTGAATCAAACTTTGAAAACTAATTGCGCGAGCGCGGGATCAGCTCTCGTCGGAGGCGACGGCCATCTTGCCGGCCATGCGGAACGAGAAGCCGACGCCAAAAACGAAGAAGAGCCAGCCGGCGAGCTCCATGCCGAGGTCGACTCCCTTCGCGGCGAGCAGCAGGCCGAGCAGCGCGATGAAGATGGCGACGACGAGAGCGATCCAGTTCGACAATCCGTAGTCCATGGCGGGCTCCATACGAGAATTCAGGCGGGGGAATCGACGGCGACGAGGTCGCGATAGGCGTGCCACGTGGCGTGGGCGACGAGCGGCAGCGTGAGCACCAGCCCGACGAGGCCCAAGACCAGGCCGGCGCCGGTGAACGAGACGATGAGGAACGCCCACAGCAGCATCGGGCGCGGATTGGCGCGCACGGCGGCGACGCTGGTGGCGATGGCGACGAAGACGTTGGTCTCCTTGTCGAGCAGCATCGGCAGCGAAACCGCGCTGATCGCGAAGACGACGAGCGCCAGAAACGCGCCGATGATGCCGCCGATCACGAGGAACAGCGCGTTGGCGCCCGAGAGCACGACTTGATTCAAGAAGTCGGCGACGGAGAACGCGGTCGCGCCGAAGAACCACGCGAACAGCAGCGTGGCGATCCGCATCCAGGCGAGGAAGATGAAGCCGAGCACGAAGCCCATGATGCCGATCTGCCCGGCATTGCGGCGCCACGCCGCGAGCGGCGTCGCGAACGTCACGGGCTCGCCGGCGCCGATCCGGCGGCTCACTTCGTAGAGTCCGATCACGAGAATGGGCGCCAGCAGCGGAAAGCCGGCGGCCAGCGGCAAGATGGCTTCATAGGCGCCGAGCGCCGCGGCGCCACCGACGAGAGCAGCGCCGACCGCGACAAAGATGAGCGCCCAGCCGAGCGACACGCGTTTGGCGCGAAGCATGTCTTCCCAGCCGCCCGCCAGCCAAATCCACGGCCGGTCGATGCCGACTTGCCGCACGCGCGGCGAGGCCTCTGAAAAGACGGGAATTTCGACGCGATCGAGCATGCGATCCTTGGGCCGCCGGGGCTGCGGCGCTGGCGTCTTCTTTTATGCGCACAGCCGCGCCTTGCCTTGACATAGGTCAATGATGGCGCGCGTCCGCGGCCCTATTCGAAGCGTCGCGCCGGATCGCGCGCGGAGCATTGGAGTATCAGGGCATGAGTGTGGCGGCGGGAACCCTCGGAACAGCGCAAGCGCCGGCAGGGACCGGCGAGCGCGTCGCCTACGACTACGGCGTGGTGCGGTTGTTCACCATCGCCACGGTCTTCTGGGGCGTGGCGGCTTTCCTCGCCGGCGTATACATCGCGCTCGAGCTCGCGTTCCCGGTCCTCAACCTCGATCTCGAATGGACGAGCTTCGGGCGCCTGCGGCCGCTGCACACCTCGGCCGCGATCTTCGCATTCGGCGGCAACGCGCTGTTCGCGACCTCGCTCTACGTCGTGCAGCGCACCTGCAGGGCGCCGCTCTGGGGCGGACCCGCGGCCGCCGAGTTCCTGTTCTGGGGCTATCAGCTCTTCATCGTGATGGCCGCCACAGGCTACATCTTCGGCATCACGCAAGGCCGCGAATACGCCGAGCCCGAGTGGTACACGGACATCTGGCTCACCGCGATCTGGGTGCTCTATTTCGCGATCTACTTCGGCACCATCGTGCGGCGAAAAGAGCCGCACATCTACGTCGCCAACTGGTTTTATCTCGCGTTCATCGTCACCGTCGCGATACTGCATCTCGGCAACAATCTCGCGGTGCCGGTGTCATTGCTCGGCGCCAAGAGCTACTCGGTGTTCTCGGGCGTACAAGATGCGCTGACGCAGTGGTGGTACGGCCACAACGCGGTCGGCTTCTTCCTCACCGCCGGCTTCCTCGGCATCATGTACTACTTCGTGCCAAAGCGCGCGGAGCGGCCGATCTATTCCTACCGGCTCTCGATCGTGCACTTCTGGTCGCTGATCTTCCTCTACATCTGGGCCGGCCCGCACCACCTCCACTACACGGCGCTGCCGGATTGGGCGCAGAGCCTCGGCATGATGTTCTCGGTCATGCTGTGGATGCCGTCCTGGGGCGGCATGATCAACGGCTTGATGACGCTCTCGGGCGCGTGGGACAAGCTCCGCACCGATCCGGTGTTGCGCTTCCTCGTCGCCGCCGTCGGCTTCTACGGCATGAGCACGTTCGAAGGCCCGGTCATGTCGATCAAGGCCGTGAACGCCTTGAGTCACTACACCGATTGGACGATCGGCCACGTGCATTCGGGGGCACTCGGCTGGGTCGCTTTCATCAGCTTCGGCGCCGTCTACTTCCTGGTGCCGAAACTCTGGGGCAAGCGCGAGCTCTATTCGCTGAAGCTCGTGAGTTATCACTTCTGGATCGCGACCATCGGCATCGTGCTCTACATCACCGCGATGTGGGTCAGCGGCATCATGCAGGGGCTGATGTGGCGCGCCTACGACAAGCTTGGCTTCCTGCAATACTCGTTCGCCGAGACCGTGGCCGCGATGCATCCCTACTACGTGATCCGCGCCACCGGCGGCGTGCTGTTCCTCACCGGCGCGCTGCTCATGGTCTACAACATCGTCAAAACCGTCCGCTCGGGCGAGCCGGTGAACGAGCCGGTCGCCGCACCGCTCGGCACCACGGCCGCGCGCGTCCAGGCCGCCGAGTAAAGGAGCCATCCCATGAAATTCAAACACGCGCTCCTCGAGAAGAACGTCGTCCTGCTCGCGATCGGCGTCGTCCTCACCGTCGCCATCGGCGGCCTCGTCGAGATCATCCCGCTGCACACGATCAAGTCGACGATCGAGCCGGTGCAGGGCATGCGGCCCTACACGCCGCTCGAGCTCGCCGGGCGCAACATCTACATGCGCGAGGGCTGCTACAACTGCCACAGCCAGATGATCCGTCCGTTCCGCGACGAGGTCGAGCGCTACGGCCCTTACAGCCTCGCCGCCGAGAGCATGTACGACCATCCGTTCCAGTGGGGCAGCAAGCGCACCGGGCCAGACCTGGCGCGCGTCGGCGGCAAATACTCGAACGAATGGCATCAGGCGCACTTCAAGGACCCGCGTGCGGTGGTGCCCGAATCGGTGATGCCGCCCTACAGTTTCCTCGCGCGCCGCGATCTCGTCGTGAAGGACATCGCCGCGCATCTCGAAGCCCTCCGCGCCGTGGGCGTCCCCTACACCGACGAGATGATCAAGAGCGCCGCCGCCGATCTCGCGGCGCAAGCCGATCCCGAGGGCGATTACGCGGCGCTGCTAAAGCGCTATCCCAAGGCGGCCGTCGGCGATTTCGACGGCGATCCGAAGCGCCTGACCGAGATGGACGCGCTCATCGCCTTCATCCAGATCCTGGGGCGCATGGTCGACTTCAAGACCGTGACGCCCGAACAGCTGAAGCGATAGGAGCGCGCCATGGCCGAATTCTACGCCACGCTGAAGTCGCTCTGGGTCGTCTGGCTGATGGGCGTCTTCCTCGCCATCGCGATCTGGGCCTATTGGCCGCGCAACAAGCAGCGCTTCGAGGCGCATGCTCGCATTCCGCTCGACGACGACGCGCCATCGCCAGGCGTTGGCCTTAAGTCGAGCCTGCGGCTCGACGACGCGCCGTCTTCCCCCTTGATGCCGTAAGGGCGTTCCATGCCGACCAAAGCCGAAAAAGAACTGTTCCAGGGCAAGCCCACCACCGGCCACGAGTGGGACGGGATCCAGGAATTGGATACGCCGCTGCCGAAGTGGTGGGTCTACGTGCTCTATGCCTGCATCGCCTGGGCCGTCGTCTACTTCATCCTCTATCCCTCGGTGCCGTACTTCACCGGCTACTTCAAGGGCGTTCTCGGCTGGGATTCGCGCACCGAAGTGGCGCAGAAGATCGGCGAGGCGAAGCGCGCGCAATCGCGCTACCTCGACCGCATCAAGACGCAGTCGACCGACGAGATTCGCCGCGAGCCCGATCTCCTGAACTTCGCGCTCGCTGGCGGCAAGGCCGCCTTCGCCGACAATTGCGTGCCCTGCCACCAAGCCGGCGGCGCGGGCCACGTCGGCTTCTTCCCGAACCTCGCGGACGACATTTGGATCTGGGGCGGCAAGCTCGCCGACATCGAACAGACGATCCGCTTCGGCATCCGGAGCGGCCACGAGAAGGCGCGCATGAACGTCATGCCCAATTTCGGCGTCGACGGCACCTTGAAGCCCGCGCAAATCGACGATGTGGCCGAATACGTGCTGTCCTTGACCGGTCGCGCGAATGATCCCACCGCCGTCGAGCGTGGGGCGAAGATCTACGCCGAGAGCGACAAGTGCATCGCCTGCCACGGCGAGAAGGGCGTGGGCTACGCTACGCCGGGCGCCCCGCCGCTCAACACGCGCATCTTCCTCTACGGCGGCAACAAGGCCGATATCGTGCGCCAGGTGACCAAGCCCCAGCTCGGCGTGATGCCGGCCTGGACCGGACGCCTCGACGATGAGACGATCAAGATGCTGGCCCTCTATGTGCACTCGCTCGGGGGCGGCAAGTAACCATGGACGCACGCGCACCCATCGCGCCGGTGAAGATGCAGGACGAAGTCCAATCGGTCCGGCAGCAGAAGCAGGCGATCGCCGCGAGCAAGAGCGGGGATTCGCTCTATGCCGAGCGCGTGCGCGTCTATCCGAAGGCGGTCGCCGGCAAGTTCCGGGCGCTCAAATGGCGCGTGCTCGGCCTCTTGCTCGCCATTTACTACGTGCTGCCCTGGATCCGCTGGGACCGCGGGCCGAGCGCGCCGGACCAGGCCGTGCTAATCGATATGACCAATCGGCGCGGTTACTTCTTCTTCATCGAGATCTGGCCGCAGGAGGTGTTCTACCTCACCGGCATCCTGGTCCTCGCCGCTGTCGGCCTCTTCCTCGTCACCAGCCTCGCCGGCCGCGTCTGGTGCGGTTACGCCTGCCCGCAGACGGTGTGGACCGACCTCTTCATGTGGGTCGAGCGCCGCATCGAGGGCGACCGCAACGCGCGCATCAAGCTCGACAAGGGCGCATGGACCGGCGCCAAGTGGGCGCGGAAGATCGCCAAGCACGCGGCCTGGCTCGCGATCGCCTTCGCCACCGGCGGCGCCTGGATCATGTACTTCGTCGACGCGCCCACGGTGGTGTCCGATTTCTTCACTGGCCGCGCCGACTACTACACGTACTTCTTCGTCGGCCTGTTTACGGCAACCACGTATCTTCTCGCCGGCTGGGCGCGCGAGCAGGTATGCACCTATATGTGCCCGTGGCCGCGCTTCCAATCGGCGATGTTCGACGAAGACACGCTGATCGTCACCTATCAGAAATGGCGCGGCGAGCCGCGCGGCAAGCTGGATAAAGCCGGGACCGGGCCGCAGCTCGGAGATTGCGTCGATTGCGGCCAATGCGTCGCCGTGTGCCCGACGGGCATCGACATCCGCGACGGCAATCAGCTCGAATGCATCGGCTGCGCGCTCTGCATCGATGCCTGCAATCCGGTGATGGCCAAGCTCGGACGCGCCCCCAACCTCATCGGCTACGACACCGAGCGGCGCATGGCGGCGCGCGCCAAGGGCGAGCCGATGCGCTACCGCATCCTGCGCCCGCGCACGCTGCTCTATGGCATGATCTTCGCCGCCGTCGGCCTCGCGATGGTCGCCGTGCTGGCGACGCGCAGCGACGCCGAGATCAACGTGCTGCACGACCGCAATCCGCTGTTCGTGGCGCTCTCGGACGGCGCCGTGCGCAACGGCTACACGGTCAAGATCCTCAACAAGGAGCGCGCGGAGCGCATCTTCCGCCTCGAATTCAAGGGCATCGAGGGCGCCAAGATGCGCGTGGTCGGCCTCGTCGAGACCGCGAGCTGGATCGAGCTTCGCGCCGATCCCGACACGGTCACCACCTACCAGATCTACGTCTCGCTCGACGGCGCCAGGGTCAGGGAAGAGCGCGCCGATGTGAGCTTCCTGCTGACCGATATCTCCAACCTCGAAACCGCGACGCGCCACACCTGGTTCTACGGGCCCAAGCGATGAGCACCATGACCCTCGAAGCGCCGCGCAAGAGCCGCTGGATTCCCTGGGTCTTCATCGGCGGCTTCCTCGTCGTCGTCGCGGTGAACGCGACGATGATCACCTT